>JAGMZX010000074.1 GCA_018005585.1 Candidatus Hydrogenedentota bacterium
GCCAGCGCGGCGACGCGACGATTACGCTGGCGCGCAAGCCAATCGCAGTGACGGAATGCGACCTCATGGAGGAGCACGACGTTCCGGCCGAAACGCGGGGAAGCGAAATCCGCTTCTACATCAAGCCCTGGGAGATTCGTACGTTCAAGGTGCGGTTCTAGGCGCGGCGCCCGCGTCCGCGCGGCTCCGGGCCCCGCGCAGCGACGGCCCGCCAAGCGTGAAGAAGACGAGCGTGCCGACGGCGAAGCCGAGCAGGCCTCCCATGAGCACGCAGAAGGGGAAGTGCGCGGCCGTGTACACGCGAGAGAGGCCCTGCAGCGCGCCCCAGCCCAGCAGCGCGGCGCGGCCCTTCCGGCTGCGCACGTACCAGAACAGCGGCGTAATCGCCGAAAACGTGCCCGAAGTGTGCCCCGACGGGAAGGAATTCGCGCCGGTCAGATGCTCGTCGGGGATGGAGCGCACCTGTTCGTTCCAGGGCTTGTTGGCTTCGTTGAACGGACGGGGGCGCGCAATCGAGTCCTTGATCGGCTGCGTGGCCCGGAAATCGGTGAGGTACACCGACAAGAGCATGAGCCAGAACAGGTGGCCGAACCGGCGCATCTGTTCATGGTCCATCTTATGAAAGACATAGGCCATGACGCCGAGGGAAACGAGAAACGCCGCCACTTCCAGAACGTTTACGCCGCGATACGCGGAATTCGGCCAGAGTTTGCCGAAGGCGGCCAGACCGGCCATCACGACCGCGGTGGCTGCCAGCAATCCCGAGAAAATGGACTTGTACGCGGGCAGAATCCGGTAGAGGCCGTAGGCGACTATCCACGCGAAGAACGAAACGATGAGGACCGGGTTCGTATAGTCCGTGAGCGCCCGGAAAAACTCGTCCACGACGGGCAGGTACGCATCCGGGTTGATGGCCGCGAGAATAGCCTTGTCCAGTCCGTCCACGACGGGCACGACCCAGAGCCCAGCCGCGTAGACGATGCCGTAACAGGCGGCAAAGCCGAGCGTCAGCGCGGCGATTCGCAGCACGAGTTTCCAGACTGTTTTTTGTTGCATGGCGCTTCCAAATAACTGTTTGTTTTCCAGCTTTGACCGATCTGCGGCCCGTCCGGTTTTCGTGTATCCGGATGGGTGCGCCTTCGCGAATAGTGGCCGCGCGCCCGCGGCGTCAGTCGAGCCACTCGCCGGTGTTCGCGTTGTAGGTCCTCGCAGGCGCGCTTCGGGTCTTCATGGTGATCCGCCGCAGGCCCGCGCCCAGCATGCGGGCGTCGGTCGAGCCCTCGGTCACCTCCTTGGGGTGCCAGCCTTTCACGCGAAACGTCAGCACGACGGTGTTTTCATCGCAAGGAGGGATCACGCCGGAAACCGTCGCGGCGCCTTCCTGTTCCGGGAATCGGATGATCGGCGTGTCACCGAGGTAGAGTCCATTTCCGGGCGCAACGGCGTGCGCGGGCAGGCGCAGGTCAAGCGTGATGGTGTACTTCTTCCCCGGCTCGACGGGCAGCCGCAGCACCGAATCGGCGCCGGACCACCGTTTCGTGCCTTCGCCATCGGGCCATTCCGACGCGTTTTCCGGACCGTGCCAGCCGCGCAGGTAGCGGCGGTCGCCCCCCGCGCCTACCTGGACCGCGTAATGGCGCAGCGAACCGCGCGGCCAGGCAACGCGGCTTTCCTCGTTCAACGCGACCTGCGCGCGGTCGCCGGCGCGGTTGTCGCAGACCAGCCCGCCGGACGCCTGGTTTCCTGAGATAATGGCCGAAAGCACATCGGGGCCGACAAGAACGTGCGTATCGCCGTCGGCGAACGTATTGCCCTGCAGGATGCTCTTGCCCGCGTCGAGCAGGATGGCGGGCGAGCCCGCAAGGGTGACGTCCCAACTGCAGAAGTTCGTGCCGATGACCGTCAACTGTGTCCTGGCTCCGCGTTGCCAGATGCACCGGTCGATGGGCCCCCAGAACGCGCAGTTATTCAGGCTGATTTTACCTTCGCCCGCCTCGGGCGCAATCTCGATACAGACCGAGTCCTTGCTGGCCCAACGGCCCACGAATTCGCCATTCGTAATAAGAAGCCCCCACTCCTGCAGGTCTTCCACGAGCACCGCGCGGCGGCAGCAATCCGCACCGATACCCACAAAGCTTCCGTTGCACGCGCCGTTTTCGGACTTGGAGAACTTGTATCCCGCGCCATAGCCAAAGCAGAACGTGTGCGTGACGTACTGCCAATCCGTGCGCGCGAACTCGAAGGCGACTCCGTTCTCGTTCACCCACAGGCAATAGGGGTCATCGATCCGGTAGGTCACCCCGAAGGGCCAGAAATGACAATTCTCAACGCGCGAGATATCGTAACAGGCGTCGATGTAGAGGCCGCGCATGCCCGGATAGCCGAACACATTGCGGATAATCATGCGCGCGGAATTCTTGAAGTACAGCGCTTCATACGGGTTGATGAGGCAGCAGTCGATAACGGCCGCGTTCTCGACGTGCTCGCCCGCCACAGCGGGCGGATACGGCGCGGGCGGCACGTCAGTCTGCTTCCATTCCGGATAAGTGACGATGACCCCTGCCAGGGTAGCGCATGTGCCCGCAAGCCGGATGAACGGGGCGCCTTCGCGGCTGCCGCGCCCGGCATAGGCATGCAGCACCGTGCCCGCGAGTTCCGGGCCCTTCCCGAAAGTGGAATTCGGCGGCGTGCGGAACGTGCCCTGCAGCGTCACGCCCGCGGGAATGGACAGCGTGCCGTTGAGCCGGTAAGTGCCCGCCGGCGCGGTGACCACGCCGCCGCCCGCGGCGCTGGCCGTGTCAAGGGCCTCTTGAAAGGCTGTGGTGTCGTCCGTGGTTGCGTCGCCTTTTGCGCCGAACGTGCGGACATCCCATTCGGCTGCGGCAATGCCGCTGCAAAGGAGCGCGAGCGCCCCGATAAAACAGGTTGCGCGTCTGTACATGAGGATTCCTCTCTTTGAAACCCGTGAAACCATGGCCCGATGCAAACCCGTCAGATACGATGGTACCACAATCGGTTGCGCCTTGATTGAGGCCGCGCCTATGATGCGATATTCTACCCGCTCGCAAAGCAACGCACCCAAAGTGCGACACCGAGGAGTTGAACGTGCAAGCATCACATCCTTCTCGCATGGAATCGAAGTTGCGCCATGGCGCGCCGGCGCCAAGGATTGCCTCCGGGGTTCTCTGCATCCTCTTCGCGGCGGCGCTCCCGGCGGCAGCGGAACAGACTGTCACCATCTACCGGGACACGTACGGCGTGCCGCACATCTACGCGGACACGCCGGCGGCGGCCGCTTACGGGCTTGGCTACGCGCAGGCGGAAGACCGTATCGAAGACATCTTCAAGAACGTGCACACCGCGCTGGGCACGATGGCGGAGCACTTCGGGCCGGAGCACGTCGAGATTGACTACGCGATGCGCATGGTCCAAAACGCGAAGCTGTGCGAAACGTATTGGCAGACCGCGCCGCCGGAAGTGCGCGAACTCGGCGACAGTTACGTGCGCGGCGTGAACGCGTACCTCGCGGAACATCCGGAAAAGAAACCGGAATACGCCATCGACTTGCAGGGATGGCATTGCGCGGCCATCGGGCGGACCATGCTCCTGCAATGGCCACTGGGCACGATCATGGACGATTTCCGCCAGCGGACGGAGAAACCGCCGTTCGCGTCCAACGCATGGGCCGTCGCGCCGTCCCGCTCCGCCGGAAAGTGCGCGGTCCTGCTCACTGACCCGCATCTTACGTGGGAAGGCCTCGCGGTGTTCTATGAAGCGCGGGTAACCGGCGGCGGCCTCGTCATGAACGGGTTCTTCCTCGTGGGCACGCCCGCGCTCGCGCTGGGTCATAACGCGAACGTAGGCTGGGCCTGCACGACGGGCGGGCCGGACACGTCCGACGTGTACGCGCTCCGGGTGCGCAAGGCCACCTTGGGCTTCCAATACCTGTATGATGGCGAATGGCGCACGCCGGAACTGAAGGTATTCACGATCAAGGTGAAGGGCGAGAAACCGCGCGCCATGCCGGCCATGTATACGGTGCATGGCCCGCTCCTGGAAGAACCGGACCTGGAGAAGGGCGTCGCCTATGCGGGCAAGACGCCGTACATGGACGACGCGGGCTTCTTCAATCAGCAATACGCCATGTGCATGTCGCGCGATGCGAACGAATTCTTTGAGGCGCTGCGCCTGGACAGTTTCATGGAACAGAACATCCTCTTCGCGGACCGCAAGGGCAACATCGGCTATGCGCGCGTGGGCCGCACGCCCATCCGGCCCCAAGGCGATTGGGACTGGACGCGGCCGGTGCCCGGCGACACGTCCGCCACTCAGTGGCTCGGCATCCATGACCTGAACGATCACGTCTGGATCATGAATCCGCCCCAAGGATACATGCAGAACTGCAATATCAGCCCGGCGAACATGATGGAAGACTCGCCGCTCACGCCCGGCAAATACCCTGTCTATATGTACAATTGCACGTGGGACAAGGACAATCCGCGGGGTCGGCGCGCCGTGCAGTTGCTCGCGGCGGACGACTCGATCACCGTGGAGGAAGCGAAGGCGATCGTGATGGACGTGTACGACATTGCGTCGAAACCCTGGCAGGACGCGCTGCACCAGGCATTCGAGCAGGCTGGCGCGGAAATCCGCGGGAACGCGGCGCTGGCGGCCGCCGTCGCGGATATCCTCGCCTGGAATTGCGAATTCACGCAGGACAGCGGCGCCGCGCCGCTCGTGCGAGTCTGGCGTTTGAAATGCCAGGACAAGGTGGATGTGGCCGCCATTGCCGAAGGCAAGCCGCTCTCGCCGGGAGACCAGCAGGCGATGCTGGAGCAGTTGTCCGCGGCGCTGGACGAGATGAACCAGATTTACGGCGGCAGGCGCGTCCTTTGGGGCGACGTGCAGGTGGTGGGGCGCGGCGGCCAGTTCTTCCCGTGCGACGGCGCAGATTTCGGCGGCGGCGGGAACAAGACCGAGACCCTGCGCGACGTCGAGGCCGACGAGTCCCCCGCGGGCTCGGGCCGGTTTGTGGCGAATAGCGGCACGATGGCCGCCATGCTCATGTTCTTCCACGAAGACGGTATCGAATCTTACACATGCACACCGTGGGGACAGAACGCGGATCCGGAATCGCCGCATCATGTCGACCAGGCGCGCGAGCTCTATTCGAAACGCGCGATGAAGCCCACGTGGTTCACGCGTGACGAATTGATGCAGCATCTGGAATCGGAGAAGGTTCTTACCATTCCGTGACGCAGAAACTCAGCGGACTCGAGGTCATCGCGGAGGTGATTCGGCGGCATTACGATGTCGGCGAAGTGCGGCTTCCGCAACCGCTGGAGGCCGCCCATCAGCGACGGCACCGCAAGATGGTAGTCGACACGGACGCCGGCCGTTTTCTCGCCAAGACGTACAAGTGCGACCCGGTCGTGCTCGATTCGTTGCGTTTTCAGCACCGGTTGTCCGATCACCTCACCGCAAACGGCCTGCCCGTGGCCGTGATTAAACGCGCTCGCGACGGCAAGGGCATCGTGGAGATGGAAGATTGGGCGATGGAGTTGCAGCAGTTCATCGAAGGCGGTTCGATGCCGCTCACGGCGCGCACGCTGATCACGTCCGCGCGCGCTCTCGGCGAATTCCATCGGGTGTGCCGCGACGTGCCTTGTCCCCCGCGCGATGCGCGCATGTGGCGCTTCAGCGACGTGCCCCGCGCCGCGTTTCAGGAGCTGTTCCAAAAGGCCTGTGCCGAGACGGAAGAACAACACATCGTCCCCTACTGCAACGCCATCGCGCTGTTTCTCCACAATGCGGCGGACACGCTCAGCATCGAGCGGCGGTCCGAATTCGAGACAGGATTGATCCACGGCGACTGGCACGGCGGCAATCTCATGTTCCAAGGCGAACGCCTGGCCGCGATCGTCGACCTGGAATTCGCGGGCGATGGTTGCTACCTGGAAGACATCGCGTACGGCATGTCCAACCTGTGCCTGCGCACCACGCCGGAACACGACGCGCTTTCGGCGCGGGCCAATATCCTGCTCGACCACTACCAGTTCAGCCGCAGCCTGTCCTACGCGGAGATGGTCGCCTTGTACTACGCGGTCGGCGTCAAACACATCGCCACGGTGTCGTATCAACTGGTGCAGCAAAAGGCCAACGTGGCCGGGTTGAGCGCCGCGCACTGGATGGAAGTGCTGGCCTCGCAATGCGAGTGGCTCAACGACCGTGCGCACAGGGCCCGCTGGGGCGAATCTTGAGCGGCGGCGCATTTGGATTTGCAGGCGCGCGTCCTTAGACTGGTGCGCGTTGAACGCTGTTGCGCAGACGGGGAGAACATGCTATGGCATCGCCAAAGAAGACACTGGTGCGAATCGTCATGGGCAGCAAGTCCGACTGGGATACGATGTCCCGTGCGCACGGGGTGCTGAAGGAATTCGGCGTGCAGCATGAGTGCCGCGTACTCTCGGCGCATCGCACGCCGGAGGAGTTGGCCGTCTGGGTGCGCGCCGCGGAGGCTGAAGGCACGGAGGTCTTCATCGCGGGCGCGGGCGGCGCGGCGGCCTTGCCGGGCGCGGTGGCGGCGCTGACCACCGTGCCCGTTCTGGGCGTGCCGGTGCTGGGCTGGGCGCTCAATGGCGAGGATGCGCTTTACGCCATGGCGCAGATGCCGCCGGGCGTCCCCGTGGGCACGCTCGCGATCGGCAAGCCGGGCGCGACGAACGCCGCACTGCTCGCGGTGGCGATCCTCGCCAACAAATACCCGGAATATCGCGAACAATTGCAGGCGTACCGCCGCGAACGGGCAAAACAGGTGCTTGAAGAACGTCTCCCCGTGGAAGAGTGACGTGGGACTTCCGCCCTGCGCCCCGGAAAGGAGGATTATTCTATGCCCCCGCAACAACCGCAGACCTATGCCAATCACGTCGTCATTCCGAAGCTTTACATTGTGCAAGTCCTGCTGCTGCTTGGCGTCTGTGTGCTGGCCGCTCTGGCCTGGAACAGCGGCGCGGACCGGCCGGCCGTGGCGCTGCTGGCCTCTGCCGTTCTTCTCCAGGCGATCACTGGCGTGAGCATGGTCATGAAGTCGCGTATTTACGCACTGACCCTGCAGGACCGCATCGTCCGACTCGAGATGCGGATACGCCTTGAACGCGTCCTGCCGGATGATGTGAAGCCGCGTATCGGGGACTTGACGCTGCCGCAATTGATCGGCCTGCGTTTTGCCTCCGACGAGGAGATGCCACACCTCGTGAAGAGAGTACTTGACGAAGGCATCGCCTCAAGCGATCCGATCAAGCGCCTGGTAAAGAACTGGCAGGCAGACCATCAGCGGGTGTGACGAGGATGCAATGCGGTGGACGGTCTCGAG
The DNA here is from genome assembly GCA_018005585.1 of Candidatus Hydrogenedentota bacterium. NCBI lineage: Bacteria > Pseudomonadati > Candidatus Hydrogenedentota > Candidatus Hydrogenedentota bacterium. Next base: position 7,373 of record JAGMZX010000074.1, read on the forward strand.
GCGCGCTGGAATCGAGTTCATGCGCACATGACCGCATATGCAGGCAAATGAACCTCCGCGAAAGACCACGCGTCTGCGCACGAGGAGCGGAAACAGCTTCGTTGCCTCGCTCCTCAAGTCGTTGAAAGACCTGGTCACGCCCGGATAGGGCGCAAGCAAGGCTCGCAGTTGCCGAAGTCCCCCGTTGGTCACGTCATGCTGCGGCAAGGGCGTCTGTGTCCCCCAGGATTATTTCCGTGCTTCGTTGCCCGGGTCGAGTTCCCGGTCGCGGGGTGTGCGTTGCCACGTTTGGGGTCCGCGGCGCAGCAGCAACCGCAGGAAAAGCGCGCCTTTCCAGGCCATGAAGACGGGCACGGCGGCGAGATAGAGCCAAACGCGCACGGGGGCGCGGCGCAGAATCAGCCCGGAGAACACGCACCAGGCTACCGCGGCGGCGCACAACGCCACGGTGACGGTCAAGGCCTGGTGCGCGAAGAGGCTCGCCAGCCCGGCGGCCAGAATCAGCGTTACAAGCATCGAAAGCGGCGGCACGAGCATGTCGAGCACGGCGTCCATGAAACGCCAGCGGCGCGTGGTGACCGCGCGGCGCAGCACGACGGGGAAATACCGCTTGAAAAGGTCGAGCTTGCCTCCCTCCCACCGCGCTTGCTGGACCGTAGCCTGCGCGCGTCGCGTTGCGAGCTCGCTCGTCACGCGCGCGGCCGGATTGTAATGGACCAGCACGTTGTCCAAGAGCAGGCGCCGTGAAAACTCGACGTCCTCCGCAAGCGAATGGGCGGGCCAGCCATAGCGGAGCAACAGCGGCGTGCGGAAGGCCATGCCGCTCCCTTTGAGTTCCGCGGTGCCGCCGAGCGCGTTCCTGCCCGCGGGGCGCACGTGATTGATGACGCAGAAGCCCAGATACCCCAGCGCCGCGCGCCAGTTGACCTCGGGATGAGCGACACTGTTGGAACCCTGGACCGCCTGAACGTCCGGCACGGCGAGCGCGGCGTTGAGTTCGCGCAGGAAAGCGGGGTCGATCCGCATATCCGAGTCCACGAACGCGACTGCGTGAAAGGTCTCGAGTTGCGCGCGATGCACGGTAAGGAACCAGTCGAGCGCGAAGCCCTTGCCCCGCTTGTCCGGGTCTTGCCGTTCCACAACGGTCGCACCCGCGGCCCGCGCGAGTGTGGCGGTGTCGTCGTCGCAGTTGTCCGCTATGACGAACACCTCATAGGAATCCTTTGGATAGTCGAGTCGCCCGGCGTCGTCCAGAATGGTCCCTATCTGGCCGGATTCATTGTGGGCCGGCATCACCAGCGCGAACCGCAGCGCTCCGGCTCCGGCCACGGTGCCCGGCCGGAACAGGTGGGCCGCGCACGAGATAACGAAGAGATACCCGCATACCAGCACGAGATACGCAACGGGCGCAATCAGAATGAGCGTAAGTATTGAGCCCCCGGCGTTAATGGGCGGCCCCTCCAGGCTCGAGCGCGCGCTGGAACAGAGTGTCCAGCTTGCGCGCTTCCGTTTCCGTCCGGTGCTGTTCGGTCACGATGCCGCGCCCGGCCCGGCCCATGGCGCGCAGCGTTTCCACCGGGGCATCAAGCGCTTCGTTCATGGCCCCGGCCAGCGCCTCCACGTTGCCCGCGGGAACGAGCCAGCCGTTCTCGCCAGGCCGCACCAGCTCAGGGATGCCCGCAATATACGTGCTGATAACGGGCCGTTCCAACGCGAGCGCCTCCATGATCACGACGGGCAACCCCTCCGCGAAACTGGGCAGCACCAACGCTCGGGCGGCGAGCAGGTGTTCCTGTACCTGCGCCTCGTCCTGCCAGCCGGCAATGGTCACGCGGCCGGCCAGGCCGTGGTGCGCGATGCGCGCTTCGACGGCGGCGCGCATTTCGCCGTCGCCCACAAGCACCAGGCGCGCGTCCACATCGCGGCCCAGCAGACTCGCAAACGCCTCGACCAGCAGCAATTGTCCCTTCTGCGCGGAAAGCCGCCCGACGCAGACCAGGGTGCGCGAATCCGGGTCCACGGGCCGTGCGGCCGCGCGCCAGCTTTCGCCGACGGTGCAGTGAACGACATGGATCTTGTCCCAGGCCTCGTACGGAACCCACCGGCGCAGTTGGGCCGCGCCGAAATGCGATACCCCCGCGACGAAGACCGCATCGACTATCTTGTCGCCGAGGCTTAAGCCGATGGCCGCGTCGAATTCGTCGGGGCCGTGAACGGTCATGCTGTATCCGGGCCCGCCAAGACGGCGAATCAGCCGGGCGACCGCGGCGGCATTGGTCCCGAAATGGACGTGCACGTGGCGAACGCGTTCCCGCCGCAGGATGGGCAACAGGAACGCCGCTTCGGCCAGATAGGCGAAATGACGCAGCAGACCGCGCTCGCTGCGCCGGTGCATGGCAAGGGTCGTGCGCAAGGCGCGCAGCGCGGCGGCGGGCCGCGCGAGCAGCGTCCGCGCGGCCGTGAAGAGCAGCTTTCCCTTCGGTTGCGCCAGACAGCAGAACGTGCGCGCGGCCTCGGCCTTGTCGGCAGGGTCCACGACGGCCGCGCTCGCGCGGATCGAGAACCGCGGAATCTCGTAACCGAGCGCCTCAAGCCCCGCGATTTCACGGCGGATGAACGTGTGGCTGATACTCGGATATTGCGTCGTGAGGTAGGCGATACGAGGCCGCGCCGCGGTCCCTTCTCCGGCTGGTTGCGTCATTGCATTGATATCACTTTCCACTTTCGTTGGACCGGTCCCGCTAACTATCGCGGAAATCCGCCTGCGCCCGCAAGACGGATATGGGCGTGAAGGAATCGCGCCACGCGCGGCGCACCTCGCGCAGGCGGTCCGCGGCTTCCCGACTGCCGCGCAGACGCTGGCGCGCCGCGGACAGCGCCAGCACGGCGCAGTCGAGCCGGTATGCGCGGCGCGCGGCGCGCAACCCGTAATGCTTACGGAAGCAGTAATACTTGCTGCGGTACAGGTGACGCAATGAGAACACGCTCAGGCCCGCCGCCGCAACAGACGCACCGCCGTGGTGGACGACGACCGCCTCGGGGCAATACCGCACGCCGGCGCCCTCCTTGCGGGCAGGAAGCATCAGGTCCGTTTCTTCTTCATACAGGAAGCATTCCTCGTCGAACCCGCCGACGCGCGCGACAAAATCGCGACGAGCCAGAAAACAAGCACCCGACACCATGTCCACGCGCGCGCCGGAGCGATGCTCGTCTTCACGCAGCCAGTTTCGCAGGCATGCGCACCGTTCCGGAAAACGGGCTTCCATTCCCGTCAACGACCAGCAGGCGCGCAGCGGCGTTGGGAACCGCCGGCACGAGGCCTGAAAACGGCCGCCGGGATAGACCAGTTTCGGCCCCACCAGCACGCATTGGGCGTGCATTTCCAGGCAATGCAGGAGCGCATCCAGAGCGCCTTGCGTCAATTCGGCGTCCGGATTCAGAAACAGCAGGGCCTCGGCGGCGGATGCGCGGATGGCGCGGTTGTTCGCCGCGCCGAAACCCAGGTTTTCGTCAAGCGCAATCAGGCGAACCGCCGGGAATTCGGATTGCACCATGGCTGCGGAGCCGTCGCCGCTTGCGTTGTCGACGACGAAAACGGCGCGCAGCGGCGCGCCGCCATATCGAAACACCGAAGCGAGACACGCGCGCAGCAGGTCGCGCGTGTTGTAACTGACAATGACCACGTCCGCCGTCATCGTGCGCTCCGGTCCGCGCGCAGGCGTTCGAGCATGCGCGCGGCGGCGCCCGCCCAGGTGTACTGGCGGCGCACAAACGCGTGTCCTGCGCGGCCCATCTCTTCAAGCAGCCGGGCATTGCCCAGCAGTCCCACCAGCGCGCGGGCGAGCATCTCCGAGTCGTACTGCGTAACCAGCCTTCCGGTTACGCCATCCACTATCATTTCGGGAAACGCGAAGCGCGCGGGCAGCACGCACGGCACGCAGCAGTTCTGCGCCTCGATGACGACAATGCCGAAGGGCTCGAAACTGCTCATGATGCAGAAGACCGATGCTTCGCTGTAGTGGCGGAGCAACCGGTCGAGCCCGCCGGGAACATCCTTGCGGATGCGGCCCACCACCTCGACGCCCGGCTCCGCGATTTGCGGCTCGCACCCGATAATGCGCAGCCGCGCGCCGGGCATCCGCGCGCGCACGCGACGGAACGCGTCCAGGATAAGCGGGCCGCCCTTTCGCTCGAACTCGCTGCCTACAAAGAGAATGATCTGGCCGTCATAAGGGCCGTGCGGCAGCGGTTCGGCGTAATAGTTGGGCCCCGCTCCGGCCGGCAGGATTCTTTCCCGGGGAATACCGTAGTCCCGCTCGACGGACGCCGCCGCCCACCCGGTCCGCGGAAACACGCAGGCGCAACGCTCAAAGACCTGGCGCTGCCGCTCAATAATGCGCCGCGCGTGCGCTTCCGAAAACAGGCCGAACTCCCAGGCGCGCGCCTCATACACCTGCGCGGCAGTGGCGTCAAAATAGCAGTAGAGCGGCACGTCGAGGCGTGGCAGGTAGCTTGTGCCATACATGAGGCAGGCATTGAAACCAGGGTTCGCGGCGGCGATGCGCTCCGCGCGGCGGGTCATGCGCATGAAAGCCACGCGGCTCCAGCGATAACGCTCCTCGATACCGAAGCGGTCGAAGCCGCGCAGCCGCTGGACCCAGGGCGCACGCCGGGCAAACGGGTCGGAGAACCCCGCGACATTGCCCTTCTGATGGACACAGCCCAAGTCGCCGAGTGCGCGAAAGAGGCTGCGCGCGGAACCGGAGAAGGGGCGCTCATCGTCCGGGTCGCCCGCGCACAAGAGCAGCAGACGCGGGTCCATTCCTATGTCGGGGCTTATGGCGCCGGGCAGCGGCATGGGCAATCAGCCGGGTTGCCGGGCGGGTGCAAACGCGCCGCCCGTCTCGCGCGGCAGCGAAGGCTCCGTCCGCACCCAGGCGTAAATGCTTGTCATGGCCGCGAGGCACAGAAGCAGATGCACGTCGAAAGCAGCGTCGATGGTGACCATGGCAAGCGCGATAGAACCAAGCACGGCCACCGCGGCGGCGCGCTTCGCGAACATGCACCCCCGCAGATGGGCCATGACTCGCAACGCTGCGTACATGCCGTAGAACCACCAGCCCATGTAAAAGAACGTGCCAAGAAAACCGCGATCGAGCAGACTGATGAGCATTTGCGAATCCGTGGCGCGGCCCTCGATGCGGCCGCCGCCCCAGCCGCCATACCCGAACATGGGACGGAACTGAATCACGCTCTTGTATTCCTGCCAGGCGTCAAGCCGGTACTGCAGCGATGCGGCGCGTTCGGCGCTGACGGTCGCGATATCTTCGACAAAGGCGTGGCCGGGCCGCATGCCGATGAACGCGATGAGCAGCCAGGTAATGGCGATGGCGGGCAGCACGTACGCCAGAAGCCAGAGGCGCTGTACGGCGAAATACCCGGCAACCAGGATAGCGAACACAAGGTACGGGCCGAACGACATGGACAGCAGCAGACCGCCCAGCGGCGCAAGGAATACCCAGCGGCCCAGAGGCCCGAGCAGCTGCTCCAGGTCTTTGCGCATGGGCAGCAGGGCAAGGAACGCGGTGAACGCGAAGAAACGGCCCAGCGCAAGTGCGTGGGAAAAACACACGATGGGCCGCCAGAAGCCGCCGCGAAAATGCTGCTGGAACACGTGCTGGAAATAGCCGTATAGCATGGTGTGGAGCTGCGGGCTCATGCGGAATTCCCACAGCGCGAAGGGCGCGTACACCACGCTCGCGGCTATCATCCAGAGGAGAAACGTGCGCACCCCGCCTGGTGTGCCAATGTGGATACGCGCCAGGAGCACCGGCAGAATGAAACCAAAGAAGAACGTGAACGTGCGCGAAATGCAGTAGGTTAACGCTTCGTCGTTCAAGTAGGCGCTCAGAAACGCCACCATTAAACAGGCAAGCAGCAGCAGGTCGCCGACAATGAGCGTAAAACGGTCGAACGCGCGCGGGTGAAAAACGACCGAGCCGATCAGAACGCCGATGAACGCAACGTTGTTCTTGTCGATGTCGGGGATACCCGGCAGTTCAATCTCCTGCGCTTCCGGCAGCAGCAGGAGTCCCAGCAACACCGCGAGCGAAAACCCGCGCGCGCGGTTCTGGTCGAACATGAACAGCGCCGACACCGGAATCCAGGCAAGCAGCGCCACCTGATAAGGAATCATCCCGAGTTCTTACCTTCAATGCGTCCACATGTCCTGCACGGTTCGAAGCGCAGCCAGACGAGGGCGCCGGCTACTCTTCAGGCCGCGAAGACTCTTTCCGCCGCCGTTGGCGGGACTCGCGCCAGAGCAGCTTGAAGATCAGCATATCTTCAACCAAGTATCGGTGCCACAAGCGGCGCGGCTCCTGGCATAAGCGCCAGAGCCACTCGAAACCGGCCTTCTGCACCCACTTGGGCGCGCGCCGGATTCTGCCCGAGACAAAATCGAACGTGCCGCCCACGCCGATCATGACCGGAACACTAGCCTCGCCGTAATGGCGCCGCATCCACAATTCCTGTTTGGGAGAGCCAAGGGCCACGAAACAGATATCCGCTTGTGACGCCTTCAACTGTTGCAGGACTTCCCCGTTACGCGCTTCGTTGAGATGAAAACCGTATTCGGGACAGTCCACTCCCGCAACACGCAACGCGGGATGCCGCCCCTTGAGAATCCGCGCCGTGGCCGCGGCCGTGCCCGGATATCCGCCCAGGAAATACACGGAATAGCCGCGTTCCGCGGCATATGCGGCCAGGGCGGGCACCAGATCCGAACCGCTGAGTTTCTGGCGCAGGGGCGTTCGAAACAGCCACGCGGCCCACAGAATCGGAACGCCGTCGGGCAGGACCAGGAAAGCGCCCGCGTAGGCATGCTGAAAATCAGGGTCGCGGTGGTAACGGCAGACGTGGTCCGTGTTGGGCGTGACGACATAACCGGGCTCGCGGGATGCAATGCGCAGGTCAATGCAAGCGCATAATTCCTCATAGTCAAGACTGTCAAATGCAACGCCCAGAATGGTCACTTTTGGGGGCGCCGTATTCATAACAAGCTCGGCGCTCCACGCGCATTACCGGGGTTGCCCGCGGCGCGGCGCTCGCCAATCTGGCGCGCCGGCGCCCCGGCCGCGATCGTATTCCCGGAGACGTCCCTCGTCACGACGCTGTTCGCGCCGACCACGGCGCCCGCGCCGATCGTGACTCCCTTCAACACGGCGACGCCGCGGCCGATCCAGGCATTCGCCTCTATCCGGACGGGACTGCTCACGTGCCCTTGCGCCCGGACGGGAATGTCGCGCACCATGCCGTGGTCCGCGTCGCGGACACTGGAGTACTCGCCGATCATGACGCCGTCGCCTATCTCGATGCCCGCGTATGCCACGAGTATGACCCCATCGTTGATAGTCACCTCCCGGCCAATGTTGATGGCGGCCGTACCGTAGGTCTCAAAGAACACGTTTCTCCCTACTCTCGAACCGGGGCCAATATGCACGTTTCCGGCGCCTTCCACGGTCACAGGCCCCACGAATTGCACCCCCGCCGCCACGCGGCCTCGCAACTGGGCGCGCGCCCTGGTCTCGAAACGGAACCGCCGGATGCGCAGCGCAGCAGGCTCCCAGAAACGGAGCACCGTTCCCAGTGCCTGGGCTGCGGCTGAACGCAATGGCACCAGCGGCGCGGGCAACCTCATTATAAACGGCCTCCGCTGCCCACTGGGGCGGACCCTTTCGCACAGACATCCTGTATTCTCACGCTACCAGGCCTTGTGGGAACCACGACCTTGCCCGGACAGCCCCAAGCCACCTCCGAACATCGCACGAATCACGCGCCAAGGTCGCGCTCTCGGATCTGCTATAGCGCATCTAATCCTCACGCCCGCCTCGCGATGCTTCCCGCACGAGCACAATCGATGGGTCTGAGGCCGGCCGCCGGCCCGCTGGCCCCGGCACAACCGTCCGGCGCGGCCCCCCAAGCCCCGCATCATAATAGAGCGCCAGATTCCGCCGCAGATAACCGAATGGCGACTGGCGCAACCCATTGAGCGCGAGGCCAAGAAGCCGTCCACCCGTATCCTCAACCGTGCGCAGGCAGCGCCGCAACATGCCGAATGAAGTGACGCCCGCGCCTACGACCAGCACGAGGCCATCCACCATGGGCGCCAGCAGTCGCGCCTCGGACATCAGCAGCACCGCGGGCGCATCGATGATGACGTGGTCAAAGACTTCCTCCGCGCCAGCGAGAAAATCAGCCATTTCGCGCGAAGCCAGACGCGAGAGCAGTTCGCGGCCATTCAGGCCAGGCCCGAGCACGAACAGGTTCTCGATGTCCGTCGCCTGGTCCGGGTCATGCTGCAACGGTTCGCCGGACAGCAGTTCCGCCAGTCCCGCGGACGGACGCAGGCCGAAGGTCTGCTCGACGCCCGGGTTGTGGGAATCCAGGTCAACGAGCAAGACGCGCCGCCCCGCGCGCGCCAGCACAATGGCGAGGTTGCAGGCGACGATAGTCTTGCCATCGCCGCGCGAGGCGCTGGAAATCATGCAGCTCTTGATACCGCCGCCGGCCTCCGGCGCCACGATGCGCGCCGCCGCCCGGCGGAACTCGTCCGCCGAATAGGAATCGGGGTAATCCTGCGCAATAGTCCCGACGCGCACGTGGTCCGGCAGGCGGTCCTCGACGGCGTGGGCGATGTTGGCGATGACCGGCGAATTCGTGACATAGGCAACATCCTCGCCCGAGCGAATGTTCTGGTCGCTCATTTCGAGGACAACGCCAAGCGACAAGCTGATGAGAAACGCCGCGAATATCGCGATCGCCGCGTACTTGATACGCTGCGAGTAATCGGCGCGGTGGTCCGCCCATGCGTTGCGGTCCGGCGTCACCTGAGCCGGCGCGTTGCTTTCCAGGTCGATACGGAACAGTTCGTCGCGCATCTGCTGAATGCGGCCACGCTTCTCTTCCGCCTGCATTTCCATTTCCTGAATGACGGCCAGCCCCTGTGACCGCGACACCGCCTTCGTCTCGTACTCCGCAAGGGCGGCAAGGAACTTGTCGCGGCGCGCGCGCGCCTCCTGGATCTCGCCTTCCGTGCGCTCCAGGTCATAACCGTATTCTGAAGCGACCGAGCGCAGCGCCTCGCCGCGCGCCTGGGCGCGGGCGGATTCCACTTTGGCGTCAAGTGCCTCCAATTCGCGTCGTTTCACCGCCACCTGCGGTGCGCCTTCGACGTAGCGGTCCTCCATCGCGGAGAATTCCTGTTGCAGTTGCGCCACCTGTTCGACCATGAATGTAACCGACGGATGGGCCGATACCTTCTCCTCGACGCCCATGGCATAGACGGGTTTCGACGGGTCCGCCTCATATTCCGCGATGAACCCGTTCAGCTCCTCCTGGAGCTTCCGGCTATGCTCCAAAGCCACCTCCGCGCGAGCAAGGTCAGACTCCGCCTGCGCGAGGTTGGTACGGATGGACTCGGTCTCGACCGGCTCTTGGCCGGGCACTTCGCCAGCGGGGATGCCGCGCGCCGAGCGTTCTTCTGCGATGCGCCGCTGATCTTCCTCGAACTCTTTCAAGAGCGCTTCAAGCCGTTCCTCGAGCGTCTTGCGCGCATACCCGCCGCGGTCCAGGATTTCCCTGCGCAATTCCGATTCATAGGTCGCAAGAATCTTGTTCATCAGCAGCAGCGCCGCATCGCGGTCTTCGTCGCGGTAGGAGAGCGTAACCAGTTCCGTCCGCGGCACCATCTCAGCGGCAAGATGCTCCATGATGTAGGCGCGCGCGTTGGGCAGGCGCGTGATACTCGGGAGTTTCTGCTGGAGTTCCGCGTCGCGCAGGACTACGTCGACAAAGGAGGGGCCCGTCAGATATTCGATTTGCGTGTTGACGAAGATATCGTAGCTCGAACCCGTGAGCGCGCGGCCTTCGCCGCCGAGGATCTGCGGTGACGTCGCTTTGAATTTCACGTTACCCACGGCCACGAAGAACTTCGGCACAAGCAGCCAGATGGCCGCTAACGCGGGAAGAAACAAGACGAAGAACGTCAGCGCCATGAGCCGTCCGCGCAGTTTGAAAAGCCGGCGCACGTTGATGCCGATGCCCTGACGCGGCGCAACGGCTTTCTCGGGCATCAACTCGGCCAGTTCGGACGCGTATTCCGACATCAGGGTCTCCCAAACAGGTCAACCAGATTGCGGGTGGACGAGCCGAACGTCTCCAGCTGGTTCAGGATACGCAGCGTATTGTTCTGCCTGTCGGCCTCCAGGACCTGCCGGTTGAGATCATTGATGTAATAGGCGTCCACCGCGCGAAGATACAGGTCGATGACCGGAGAAATCGAACCCGTGATGCGGGCAACGAATTCCTCGAGCCGGACCAGCCGGCGGCGCGGAATGTACACGATGTCGCCCGGGTGCAGCGGGAAGTCGCGGCCGGTCTTGAGCATCTCGCGGACGTTCATGTGCAGCACGTCGGTGTTCTCGGTATTCACCTGGCGCAACAGCACGACGCTGCGCAGCCGCGCCGTGCTCGTGTCAAACCCGCCCGACAGCGCCAGCAGTTGCAGCATGGTCATGCCTTCGGTCAACTCGACGATGACGGGATTGCGGCTCTCGCCGAGGAGGTACACAAGATTCACGCCTTCCGGCACGTACACCACGTCTCCGTAATACACTTGCGCGTCCGAGGCATGCGAGCCCGGCTCGCCCATGTGGCGAAGGTCGTATTCGTAGACCTCCCGTTCGCCGCCCGCGTGGCGGATCACAAACGCCTTGGTCAATTGGCCCGTAACACCTATAAAACCGCCCGTGCTGCTTGACGTGTTCCGCTGGCGCAACCCGCCCGCCAGCGTGACCGCCTCCACCAGCGAAGTCGCCCGCGTATACGGATAGCGGCCCGGCGTGGCCACGTCGCCCATGACCAGAAAAGTTTTGCTGGTGGGCTCCCGCACGACCAGCGACAGTTGCGGGTCGCGGAAAACACGGGCATAGGCCGTTCGCAGCCGTTCCTCCGCTTCGACGCGCGTGATGTCGGCCACGCGCTGGTCGGGCACCAACGGCAGGGAGACGTAACCGTCATAGCGGACGGTGATTTCGCGGTTCAGGTTCTCATCATCAAACGAATAGAATTCAAGCAGGTCACCCGCGCCGATCAGATACTCCTCATCCATGGCGTCCGCCACGTGCCTGTCAACGGCGGCTGGCGGCGCGGGCGCGGGCGCGGGAACCGCCTCCGCGTACGTCGCGCCTTCGAGTTCCGCAAGGCGCGCATCGAGGTCGAGGAATCGCTCCTCGAAATTCTCCGGGGTTGTCTCAATCACCTGCGGCGGGCGGCCCTCCAACTCCGCAAGCTTCGTTTCCATCTCGCGGATGCGCCCTTCGAACTGCGCCCGTGCGTCTTCGAGGAGCGTGGCCGGGGCCGCTTCGCGCGGCGCGGTTTCCGCCGCCGCGAGACGCGCCTCGAGTTCGCCGACCCGCCGTTCGAGTTCTGGCGGGGTCACAGGCTGCGGTGATTCGCGTTCGGGCGGCGCCTGGCCCTCCGCTGAGGCAAGGCGCACTTCCAACTCGCGGAGGCGCCGTTCGAGCGTGGCCTGGCCCGTGCGCAGTTCGTTGTCGGGCTGGGGCGCGGGGCGGCCGGAGAGTTCCGCAAGTTTTGCTTCGAGTTCGGCCAGCCGCCGTTCGAGCGCCTGCTGGACCTCGGGCGAGATGGCCGGCGCAGGCGGGGGCTGCGGCGGCGCGGCTTCCGGGCCGCGGCTCAAATCCGCGTTCAGTCCTGGAAACGCGGCGCCGTACAACTCGGCATTACTCACCGTGGCCCGCTCGGGTATGGCCGGGTCGCCCGTTTGGCGCGTCACGGCCGCAACGGTCCCGGGCGGTTCTGTCGTCGCGCCGTTGGCCGGCACGCGGGGCAACGCTCCGTGGCCGTTGGTCTTGAGGGGCGTTTCCATCTCCTGCGCCATCGGGGCCGCATCAAGCCGCCTGGCCGGAGACTCTTCAAACGCGGTCTGGCGGCCGGCGCACCCGGCCAAGATGAGCAGAGGCAAGATCCCGCTGACCCACAACTTCTGGTGGCCGTTCACGTATTTGCTGTTCCCTCTCAGACGCTGCTGTCCTTCGCCACACGAGATCGCTAGCCGACCCGCTTGTCGTCAACCGGCACGCTCCACCGCGGCACGGGCAGGGTCGGCGCCGGCCCGTCGTTGCCGTCCCGCTAGTACGCGTTGCCCGCTTCCGCCTGCTTATTCCGAATGTCTTCCGCGCGCGTGGAAAGCTCGATGGCCTCCTTGACGCGCCCCGTCGCGTGATACAAGGCCGCCGTGGCCTGCAACCGCACCGCCACGTCAGGGTGGTCCGCGCGCAGCACGCGGTCCTGAATATACGCCGCCCGCTCAAAGAGCGGCTCCGCTTCCTCGTAACGGCCGAGATTGGTATACAGTATGCCGAGGTTGACAATACAGGTCGCCAGGAACGGATGCTCGCGCCGTTGCGCCTTCTCGTGCACTTCAATGGCGCGTTTCAGTAATTCCTCCGCCTCGACATATTCCCCGTTGGCGTTGTGAATCAACGCCAGTCCGTTCAGGCTGCGGCACACCTCCGCGCTCAGTTGATCGCGCCGGTTGATGTCGAGCGCTTCACGATACAACGACTCGGTTTCCGGAACCTTACCCCAAACATAGTACAGATCCGCAATATTGTTGAGCGAGACCGGCACTTCCCGGTGCTCCTTGCCCAACGACCTGCGTTTCAGGCGCAGCGCTTCCTGGAACGCCTTGTCCGCGTCCTCGAACCGGCCCTGCGAGGTGTACACGCGGCCGAGCGCGTCCAGCGTCTCCGCTTCCCGAAACGCGGTCTTCGTCTCCGGCAAGCCGCTCGCCAGCAACGTCTCCGCCTCCTTGTAGTCGCCGTCGCCAAAGCGCTCCTCGCCCGCAAAATAGTAGGAGACCCAGAGATTCAATTCGGCGCCCGCATTGATGCACAGACCCCCAAGCATCAACGCCAGCGCCACCCAACCGAAATGCTTGTTCTTCCGCATAATGTCATTCCCTTCATTCGCCTGTACTCCCGCCTTCCTCCTTCCACTCGCGGACGGCGGGATGGTAAATGCCCCATTGCCTCTCGACATACGTAAGAATAGCGCAAAAGGGTTTGCCAGTCAACAATTTCCATCAGATGGTTCCGTTGCGGGATTTGGTAAAGTATCCTTTACATTCCTGTCTCACGCGAAACCCTCGCATCTGGGCCGCCAATAGGTCCGGATGCCTCCGCCGGCACTCGTGCGTCGCAACCCGCGGCGGCCAAGTTCCGGCCCCCCGTAAACGAAGGGAAAAACGGGGATGGAAAATTCTGGACAAGTTGGAGTATAATCACATAAAAAGGCCGGAAAGGAGAAATACGCAGCTTTCCAGAGGTGGGGTGTTTGTGATTTTTCGTGCTTTTGCCGTGAGTGCAATAGGGATGTCAGTAGAAGCGTGCGCCCGCGCGAAGCGGTGCTAAGATGCGCGGCGCGAGGGAGGTTGTTATGCGAGTTGTTGGATACCGTATCGTACTAATTCTGGGGACGGCAGTCCTCTGCGCGTCACCGGGCACTGCGCAAACGTCTCTTGAGGTGCCGGCGGACGACATGGCCGCGGTGGAGGACTATCAGCCAGAACTCGAGTCCGCGGAACCGGCCGAGACGGCCGTGGCGCAAGCCGACAGCGAGGTATGGTGGGGAAACCGCGCCGTTTCGTACCGCAATTACATCCCAATCGAGGCGCCGGATTGCGTCGGCGATTGCACTTACTGCGACAAGAACATGATCTGCTGCCGCACGGGATGTCCTTGCGAAAATTGTCAATACATCTGCGATGACTGCAGCGATTGCCCTCCGGCCACGTTCGACAAGATTTTCTTCGACCTGGACAAGGCCGTGCTGCGCCCGGACGCAATCGTCGAATGTAACAAGGTGCTCGAGTACCTTCGAATCAATCCGGCGAAGCACGTTCTGATCGAAGGGCACTGCTGCGACCTGGCATCAGAGGTCTACAATATCGACCTGGGCCGTCGCCGTGCGGAGGCAGTGAGACAATATCTCATCGAGAATGGCGTCAGCGCCGAGCGGATCCTCATTGAGACGTACGGCGAAAGCCGCCCGTGGGTCGGTGTCGAGCAGCGCAACCTGAACCGGCGCGCCATTGTCATTGTGCTCCCCGACGGCGCGAAATAGACGCATACGATACCAGCAGAGCGCCGGCGCATCCTTGTTCGGTGTGCCGGCGGTTTCTTTTGGACCGCGCCGCCCCTGCTACTCGGGCCAGACCCCGGCATAGACCTCCGTGGCAGGGCCTTCCTGATACACGCAGCCATCCTCGGCCCACGTAATCGCCAGTTTTCCATAGCGGAGATGGACGTGCACGCGGCGGTCCACACGGCCGGTGATCATGGATGCAAGCGCGGCGCCGCAGGAACCGCTGCCGCTCGCCATCGTGACTCCGCTGCCCCGCTCCCAGATGCGCATGACGATATTGCCGCGGTCGAGCACGGTGACGAATTCCACGTTCGTGCGCTGAGGAAAGCGCGGATGACGCTCGACCTTCGGGCCAACAGCCGCAAGGTCGACCAAGGTTGCGTCGTCCACAAATGCCGCCGCGTGCGGGTTACCGATGTTGGCGCAGGTAATGCGCAGGGTTTCGCCATTCTCCAGCGCAAGCGGCTCTTCAATGACGCGGCCCGACGGCCCCTCCATGGGGATTTCGGCCCGGTCGAAACGCGGCCGGCCCATGTTGGACCGCACGGACACGACCCTGCCGCCTTCCGTGTTGAGGGTGACCCGGTTCGGTCCCCCGAGGGTGTCAATCACGAATTCCGTTTCATGGGTCATGCCCCGTTCGTAAACATATTTCGCGAAACAGCGGATGCCATTGCCGCAGGTCTCCGCTTCGCTGCCGTCGGCGTTAAAGATGCGCATGCGGAACGCGGCAGTCTCGCTGGGCAATATCAGGATGATGCCGTCGGCGCCCGCGCCAAGATGCCGCTCACTCATGCGCCGCGACAACTCGGGCCAGTCGCGGTCCGGGTAACGCTCGCCCTCGATGAACAGGTAATCGTTGCCGAGCCCGTGCATCTTGGTAAACGAAATGGTCATGGGGTCACCTCCTGCCGCGCACGTGCCGCTGAAGCGCCGCTTCCACGAAGATGCCAAGCAGTCGCGCGTAGGGTATGCCCGCGGCGGCGGCGGCCTGCGGAAACAGCGACGTCTCCGTCAACCCCGGGATCGTGTTCACCTCGAGCCAGACCGGGCCGCGCGCGTCGATGATAAAATCGCTGCGGCTCCAGATCGAGCAACCGAGAATCTGGTGCACGTGCGCCGCGGCTTCCTGAACGCGTTCGGTCATGCTCTCCTCGATTTCGGCGGGCGTGATTTCCGCGGTCGCGCCCGGCGTGTATTTGCAGTGGTAATCGAAGTATGCGCCCTCCTTCGGCCGGATCTCCGTGACGGGCAGCGCGCGAATCGGCCCGCCGGGTTCCGCTTCGAGTACCGCGCAGGTCACTTCGACGCCGCGTATGAACTCCTCGACGAGCACATCCTCGTCCACTTCCAGGGAGCGCGCGACTGCCGCGCACAGGGCGTCACGATCCTGCGGAATATGCACACCGACGCTCGAGCCCAGGCGGCCCGGTTTCACGACGCAGGGATAACCCAGGTCCTTTTCCACCGTTTGGACGATGGAATCGCGGGATACGCGCCACGCGTCGCGGCTCAGGGCCACGTGCCCCGCGACACAGACCCCCTGCGAGGATACGACGGCCTTCGAGCGCATTTTGTCCATGGAAAGCGCGCTTGCTGCGCAGCCGGAACTGGTGTAGGGGAGGTCCAGCACGTCCAGGAAACCCTGGATGCGGCCATCTTCCCCATACTCACCGTGGAGCGCGAGGAACACACAGTCGATGTGCCGCGCGCGCAATTGCGGCAGCGCTTCGAACACGCTGACGGGCGCGCCATCCGGGAACTGCCATTCGCCCGTCTTGAGAATTGTCACTGGCGTCACGTCGTAGCGGTTGCGGTCCAGAGCCGCCACCACTTTGCCGCCGGACATCAGCGACACTTCATGTTCGGAACTCATGCCGCCCATCAACACCAACACACGGGTCTTCTTGCTTTCCGCCATGCTATGCCTGGTCCCCGACCGGGAATACGGTCCTTTCGGAGCTCATGTGCGCCGCGTGCCGAGACAACGAACGCGCGGAAGCACGCTTATACTCCCGCACCCGTGCACGCTTCAAACCTGCCGCCACACGGGATAAATACGGGGAACACCGCCGGAGTTCCCGGGCCCGCACGCGTGTATCCTGGAACGCGGCGGCATTGCGAGGCGCCGCGCGGCGGCTCTTGCCGCCCCGCCGGAAGCGGTGCTATAAGGGCGTGGGAACGGTGCTATGCATGATTCTCTGGTGGTCATAGGGCGTTATTCCGACTCGAGCAAAGCGTATTTGCTAAAGACGGTGCTCGAATCTCACGGGATCGAGGCTCTTGTGCAAGGCGAGTTCACGGGCACGTTTGAACCGGCGTTTTCGCTTTTCGGCGGCGGCGGCAAAGGCGGCATCCAGTTGCTCGTCCGCGAGGCGGACGCCTCCGAAGCGCGCGCAATCCTCGAGGAAACGTAACGCCGTACGCACGCAACGCCCGGCACCTGCGCGCGGCGCAGGGCTTATCGTTTTACGGCGTGTTGCTGGTCCTGCCGGGGCCGCAGGAGTTCGAGTCCCAGCAGCAGGAACAGGCCGGCCATGATGGCGACGTCCGCCACGTTGAACACGCCGGTGCGCAGGCCCCGAATTCCCATGTTCATGAAGTCCACGACCACGCCATCGCGCAGGAGCCGGTCGATCAAGTTGCCGATGCCTCCCGCAAACACGAGCGTAAGCGCAATAGCAATGCCGGCATCGAGCGTCCGGCGCAGGCACAGGATCGCGCCCACTACGGTCAGAATGACGACATTCAGAACGGTGAGCACCCAGAATCGCATGCCATCGTCAAGCTGACTGCCAAGACTGAGAAACGCCCCCGTGTTCTCCGCGTAGCGCAAGTGAAAAAGGTCGTGGGGATACCACGACGCCGGAAATGCAATGGGCGGCCTGCCCTTCAGATGGGCAATGGCCACCTGCTTCGTGACTTGGTCCAGCGCAACCAGAACCAGGACCAGGACGGCTATCAGAACAAGGCGCTGCGCTCGCGGCATAAGACTACTCCCGGCGGATACATCCAACAGGTACGAAAGCATAGCATGTGCGGCGGCGCGGAGTCTTGCGGCGAAGACAACCGACTTGCATTTGCCCTGCCGCCGCGTACATAAGAAGCGGTGCGCGCCCGCCCGTGCTTGTCCGCGCGGGCGCATATGGCAAAGCTCAGGCATGGGAGGTTGTACTGCATCATGGTCGGATTCGATTTGCCGGAGGAACAAAGACAATTGCGCGCGCAGGCGCGCGATTTCGCGGAACGGGAGCTCAAGCCCGCCGCGGCGCACCACGACCGCACGGGCGAGTTTCCCATCGAGATTATGCGGAAGGCGTTTGCGGCGGGGTTGATGAACGAGGGCATTCCAAGGGCCTACGGCGGGCCGGGCCGGAGTAATCTCGACGCGGCGATCATGACGGAAGAGTTGGGCGCGGGCTGCATGGGTATCACGACATGCATCATGGCGAATTCGCTTGCGCTCGCCCCGGTCATCCTGTTTGGCAACGAGGAACAGAAGGAACGCTACTTGCGCTGGCACATGCGCGAGTTCCGTATCGCGGCCTTTGCCTTGACGGAGCGGGACGCCGGCTCGGATGCCGGCGCCGCGAAGACAACGGCGGTGCGGGACGGCGACCACTATGTCATCAACGGCGACAAGTGTTTTTGCACGAACGGCGGGTACGCGGACTTCTACGTCGTGTTTGCGTCCACCAAACCGGAGCGCGGCCCGCTGGGACTGAGCGCGTTCATCGTCGAACGCGACATGGGCGTCCAGGTCGGGAAAGCGGAAGACAAAATGGGCCAGCGCGCCTCGAACCAGGCCGAGTTGCATTTCCGGGACGTGCGCGTGCCCGCGGGCAACCTGCTGGTAAAGGAGGGCCGGGGCTTTCAAGTCGCGATGGGCACCCTCGACCGCACGCGAGCGGGCACGGCTGCGGGCGCCGTGGGCATTGCGCGGCGCGCGCTGGAAGAAGCCGTGAAATACGCCAATGAACGCGTGCAGTTCGGCGCGCCCATCGTCAAGAACCAGGCCATTCAGTTCAAACTCGCGGACATGGCGATGAAGGTCGAGGCGGCCCGTCTGCTCACTTGGCAGGCGGCGTGGCTCGCGGACCAGGACGCGCGACAGACGAAGGAAGCGGCGATGGCCAAGTGTTTCGCGGGAGATGTCGCCATGGAAGTCACGACGGAAGCCGTGCAAATCTTCGGCGGTTGCGGCTATTCGCGCGAATATCCCGTAGAGAAACTGATGCGCGACGCCAAACTGATGCAGATATACGAAGGCACACAGGAAATCCAGCGGCTTGTCATCGGCCGCGAAGTGGCCAAGGGCCGTTGAAGCGACTGTATGCAGCACGGGCGCCCCGCATCTACGCTGAAGAGCGTTGCGGGGCGCCCGCGATGTGTTTCGTTGATTACGCGCGCTTTGGGGGACGCAGCATGGTCCCAACGAGGCCCGCGACGATGCACGCAATGCCCGCCGGAATGAAGGCCCACATCCACGCCTTGGCGTCACCCATCATGCCGCCGAGAATCGGACCCACGATGCCGCCGACGCCGTAGGACATGAACACCCACGGATAGTTGGTGCCGACGTTCTTGTTGCCGAAGAAGTCGGCGGTGGCCGCCGGGAACAGCGCGAAGTTGCCGCCGAAATTGAAGCCAATGACGGCCGCGCCGAAATACAGGCCGATCTCATTGCCGCCGATGAAGAAAAAGGCGAGCATCATGCCGCCCTGCAGCAGACTCATCAGCGCAATCGAGTTCCGCCGGCCCAGCTTGTCGGAAATGGTGCCCCAGACGATACGGCCAAGGCCGTTCATCAGCGCGAAAAACAGCCCCATTGCCGTGCCCGTCATGATCTTGGCCTGGTCCGGCGCAATGCCGTTCGCCGTGAGCGCGTCATTGCCGAACAGCGCAATAACACCGATGACCATGAGCCCAGCCGTGGCGCCCACCATGAAGATTAAGAACAAGCCCCAGAACTGCGGCGTCTTGACCATTTCGCCGGTCGTATAGTCGTCGCCACCGCTGGCGGCCGCGGCCGCACCCTTCGGCGGCGTCCAGCCCGCGGGCAGCCAGCCGTCCGGCGGGTTAATCAGCACGAGCGACCCGAGAACGACCAGCGCCGCGAAGAGACCGCCGTAGAGCATGAAGACCTGGTTCACGGTCCAGCCCATGCCAAACAGGCCGGTCCAGCCAGGCGTAAGATCGACGGGGCCGAACACAAAGCCGCTGGTCAGTTTGATCCAGATCAAGGCCCCGAAACCGAAACCGGCCACGGCGAGACCGGTGATAAGGCCCTTCTTGTCGGGGAACCACTTGACCAGCGCCGCGATGGGGCACACGTACCCGAGGCCAATGCCCGCGCCGCCCAGAATGCCAACGCCGGCCAGGATGCCCCAGAAACTCGTGCCCGCGAATCCTGCAAGCACGTAACCCAGGCCAAGCACAATGCCCCCGGTCATGGCCACGACGCGCGGCCCGACCTTCTTCTGCCAATTGCCCGCGACAAGCGCCATGACAACGGCGAACGCGAACAGGCCCACGGAAAAGATGACCTGGGTTTCCGTCTTGGAAAAGGAAAAGGGTTCCGCGTTCAACTTGCCCGTAAACGCGGACCAGGCGTAGATGGCGCCCAGGCAAAGCTGAACCAGGATGGCGCCAATCACGACAATCCAGCGATTCATGACCTTGGTTTCGGATGACATGACACGAGTCTCCAGCGTTGGTGATGAGCAAAAAGGAGCCGAACGCGCCTACACGTCCGGCTCCTGTCTTCCCCGCATATCATTCCCCCGTTTCCGCCGTTATTTCTTCAGCAACTTGTTGTGTTCTTCCACCAGTTGCTCGACCACGTGCGGGTC
>JAGMZX010000075.1:0-9238 GCA_018005585.1 Candidatus Hydrogenedentota bacterium
CGCCAAAGCCCGCACCCAACACGCCCTGTTCGAGGCCATCGCGACTGCCCTGGAGGAGGTCACCCCCGAAGAAAGCCGCAGCTTCTTTTGTCACTCAATCGTATGCATGCAAAGATAAAATGCTCTAACCCCCCACGCTATCGGACCCGGGGAAGGATGGCGGCTCCGGTGCCGCTGTCCTTCCCCACCCCCTTGGTCCGCGGCGGCAAGCGTGGATTTCGTGCTTGACAGCGCGCGCCAGGGTCAGCGGCGCGGAGCCATGAACGCATCCCAGAGGTCGCGGCGAATAAACACCAACCGCAGCACGCTGGGGCGCAACCCGTGCATCTCGACCATGTAGTCCGCGGCGAGGCGTTCGTCGAGCGCGGGACCCAGTCTCGGGTCGGCGATGATTACCGGCGCATCGGGCGTTTCGGGCATGTCGGTCCAGTAACCTACGCGCGTATAGCCGCGCAGCAGCCAGGGCAGGGGCCAGTAATCACCGTCGGGCTGGATAACGCGAATCAGCATGTTCTCGCCGTCCGGATGCACGGCCGCGATGGCGTCGATGCTGTCGATCATGCGCCGGACGGCCGTGCTGGTGTGGGCGTAGACATAGGGATTGCGCACGTCCGCGGGGTAGACAAAATTGGCCAGGTAACATTGATGACCGAGATGCGCGGCGCCCGCGGCCAGCGCCAGCGCGAGCAGCGCCCGTGCAACCGGCCGTCGCGCCCAACGGAACAGCGCCGCCGCGCCCACGCCCGCGAGCAGGATCATCGGCTGGTAGAAGGGCAGCAGATTCCAGGGCGTCTTATAAGGAATCAGGCTGAACAGAACCGTGACCGCCGCACAATACAGGAGCAAAAAACGGAGCAGCCGCGCGTCACCCTTCGACGACGCCGAATCACGCCGGAACAGTATCGACAGCGCACCTGTCGCCGCGAGCGCAAGTATCAACCCTTCGCTCCAGCGCGGGCCGGCCGTCCGGCAGGTGTAAGCGAGCAGATACAGGTAGTAATACCAGGGCTGGTCGTGAATGCCCGCGCTGCCCGCGCCTTCCGCACGATGAACGTAGTTGGCAAACGCGAGGACGGAATCGAGCACCCCTCGCGGGTGCGTGAAGAACGATGAGAACAGAGTAATCGAGACCGCCAGCGCGACACCGGCGAACAAGGCCGCGTGCGCCCCCGTGGCATGGGCGTCCCGCCCATGCTCACCTCCCATAACCTCAGCGTCCTGCCCACGTGCTCGCACGGGCAGGATGCCCGTGCCGCGGGGCCGGAGCCGCCCCCAAAGCGCCGTGCCCGCCAGCGCCACGGTCATGGCGAGGAAGAGTACGGCGCAGGTCTCTTTCGTGGCGAACATTGCCCCGGCCGCAAGCCCCGCAAGCGCGGCCCAGCCCCAAAGGGGCCGCCGCAGGTAGCGCCACCCCGCAAGAATCAGGAGCAACGCGAAAAAGACAAACAGTGTCTCCTGGATATAGTAGCGGCTGTAGTAAACCATCGCCGGGGATATGGCGGTGAGCAGGCCCGCCGCGAGCGCCGCGCCGCGCCCCAACCCCGCGCCCAGGGGCCAGAGCAGCAGAACGATGCCCACTCCGAACAGCACCGGCAAAACGCGGAACGTGACTTCCGTGGTTTCGGCCAGCGTGCGCGCACCGCTGATCCGAATCGGGATCAGCGCGAGGTAGTAGAGGCTGGGACCGTGGTGCTCGTGCGGGTCATACCGGTATTCGCCTTTTTCGAGCAGGATACCGGTCCGCACGGCCTGGTTGGCCTCGTCGCCGTGGAAGGGCCGCTCGCCGAGCCGCGGCAGCCGCACCGCCAGCGCGGCCGCCGCCAGCAGCGCCATGGCAATGCCGAACAAGGCTACCCGTCGTGACAACACGTTATGTCCGCCCCGGAAACCGGAAACCGCCCCGGGGCCCGACAACAAGGCCGGCCCCGGCTGCGCTCAACAATCATCGATTTCAGGCCGGCTTACTTGCCGTAGACTTCCACTTCCACGTAGTGGTTCATCTCGTTGGCGGTGTTGCCATTGGTGTACAGCCGCAGGTAGCGCGCCCGCACTGCGTCCACCTTCATCAGGCGGCCCTGGTAACTCTCGACATACTCCTTGTCCTGGCCGACGCCAAGGCCCGAGGAATTGTTGTGGTCGTTGTTGTAAACGGTGGTCACGCCTTCCTTGAATTCGGGGTCGTTTGACGCCTGGACGACAACGTCAAAGTAGACGCGTTTGCCTTCATGGAAGTGCCACACGAGAATGGCGTACAGTTCGTATTCCTTTTCGAGGTCGACCTGTACCCACTGCGCGCCTGTGCCCAGCTCCACGAGGCTGCTCTTCGCATAGTTCTTGTCGCCATCGGTCACCTGTTCGAGTTCGCCAACCATCGGGTCCTCGAAGCTGCTCGTGACCTTCTTCTCCAGCGCCACATTCGTCACGCCCGGCGGCGCAAAGAAGGGGTCGCGGTCCTTGTAGCTCTCCGGCTCCAGATTCGGGCCCCAGTAGTCGATCGGCGTGCCGCCGAAGAACGGTTCGGGCAACTCAATCTGCAGCGGCTGCCAATCCGCGGGCGTGCCCTCCGGGCGCGCCGCGTCTTCCGCCATGGCCGTGACCGGCCATGCGGCGGCGAACCCCAGAACAACCGTAGTCATGACTGCCTTCGTCCAATTCGCGTTCATGCTGACTCCTTTCTGTCTGCTTGGCGCCCGGACCGCCATTGCAGCGGCGGAACTTCGGCGCCGATTTGCCTGTTTATCCCTTCAGTGACGCCGGGACTCCGCGCGGGCAATCGCCTCGACTTCCCGCCCGTATTCCTCGACGGATTTGCGCAGAACATCCATATAATGACGCGCCATGCGCGACGGCATTTCGCCGGCCAATTGCTGCTTCATGGTGGCAAGCCGGCCGTCTTTCCAGCCGTGCACGCCCACCGCGGGGATGCCGCCCGCGCCGACCGCAACCGCACAAAACAGCGGGTGAAGACTGTACACCAGCCACGCGGCAACGCACGCCAGCGTCCATGCGCCCAGCACAAGCGCGGCGGCCACGCCCGGCCGCAGCCCCGCGCGGGGCGGCCCCGCGTTCACCGGCGCGGGCGGATGCAACAGTTGCCGCCCGGCCAGTTCGAGGCGCTCGCGCGTGATTTCCAGCGGCACGCCCGCGGCCAGGAGCGCGTCGGTAGCCCACAGCCGAAGCGAGGCCTCGGCCGCTTCCAGGCCGAAACGCGCCGCCGCCGCCATCTTCTCCTCGATCAACTGCGCGAGGAAGCGGAGCGGTTCATCGGACCGGGCCTCATGCGCGTTCTTGATTCTCGGGTCCTCCATGAGTTCCAGACGCGCCGTCTTCAGACGGAGTTCAAGAACATGGACGACATCCGGGGCTTCCCAATTCATACGCGCTCCGCATCGCGCTCCGCGGTTTGGCGGATAACTTCCGCGGCCTTGTCCCGCATTTCTTCGAGCAACGCCGCTTTCGGGCGGAGCCGCGCCAGAATGGTGTCGCATTCACGCCGGATTACTTCTTCCCGCGCCAACAGGTCGTCACACTCGCGCTGCACCTGCGATACCGCCGTGTCCACCTCGAATTGAACCGCCTTGTAGAACTCGTTCGCGCGGCGGTTCAAATAATCGATCACAATCTCCATGACCGGCGTGGTCCGGTTCTCTTCGGCGTCCTTGCCGCCATGGACCAGCATGTTCATCACGTTTTCACGCACGACCGGCATGATCTTCTGCCGCCATTTCTCGTCGCCCCACGCGAACCGTGTCAGAAACCCGCCCACAATGCCGAGGAGCGCGCCCAGGCCCGCGCCGATGGCCGTGCCCACGCCGGGGAATACAGACCCGACCGTCGCGCCCGCCGCGGCGCCGACCAGCAGCCCGCTCGCGCCGAAGGTGGCGTAACTCGAGGCCATGCTCGCTTCGATACCGCCGATGTGGATGCCCGCCGGGCTTGCCATGTGCATGCGGATGCCGCGCACCTGCATCAATTGCTCCGCAATCGCCTGACGCGCCGCGCTTTCCGCCTGTTCGATGCTCGCGTTCAATTCCGCCATGATCCGCGAGACGAATTCATCGACCTGATGCTCGACCTGAAGCGAGAGCGCGGCGAAATTGCTCTGCCGCGCCGCGCGCAGGTTCGCGCTGTCGCGCAGCCACCGGTACATCGGAACCAGTACATGCTCCTCGATGGCCGCGTCCGACATCGCCCCGCGGAATTGGGCCTCGTAGCCTTCGTATTCCTGCTCGCCAATGCGCCCCCCCTTGCTCCGGGCGTTATATTCATTCAGGGTGCGCTCCGCCTGCGCGCGCACCCGGTTCAGGCTCTCGATCAGCGCCTCGCGGTTCGCCCGCAGTTCTTCAAACTCCGCCGGATGTTCCGCGAGCCGGATTTCCATCGCCAACGGCGCCAGGAACCGGTCCGCGCGTTCGCACAGGAACTTGCAGGCCGACTCGACCACCGCGCCTTCCTTGTTTTCGAAAAGCAGGTAGTCGAGCAGCCGCTCCTTCAGCGACGGCAGGCGGCTTTGAATCATCAGGTAACTGGCAAGTTCCGTCTTCGGGTCGTCGCTCTCGTCCAGCCGTTCGCGCACGCTCGTGGGCACGGAAAGCTTGTTGTCCTCGAGCAGTTCCTCGAGCGTAACGTGACCGTTCTCCAGTTCCTGGGCGCGCAGCGCGCGATAGCCCGAAAGGAAGAAGATGTCGGAATCCTCCGGGATTTCGTGGCGCTTGAAAGTCTGGATCAGCGCCTTCGCGGGGCCGCGCACGCCGCGCACGTCGATTTCGTCGCGCTCGAGCTTGTCGGCCTTGTTCAACACGAAGAACACGCGGCGGCCGCGCCATTTGATGATGCGCTTGATGAAATTCAGGTCGTGAATATTGCCGACCAGCCCGCTGTCCACGAAACAAATGACCAGATGGCTGCGCTCGATGATGCTGTAGCTGATTTCCTGACGCGTCATCGAGATCGAGTGCACGCCCGGCGTGTCGACAAAGGCGATGTCCTGCTCGATCACCGCGGACGGCAGCGCCAACCGCAATTCCTGGATCTTCTCGCGCAGGGGCGCGAGCCGGGGAAACTCTTCGTCCGCCATAACCGTGACCAGCGGGACCAGCGCGCGGCGCATGACGGACGGCGCGCTGGAATCAAAAGCGACGTACAGACCGGGGATGTCTTCGGTGCGCGAAACCCGCGCGGGAACCTCTTCCAGCGCCGTGCGCAGCGTGGCCAGTTCCTCTTCGGAGGCGTGCTCGACGAGCTTGAGCCGCAGGTCCATGCGCTCCCCGCGCTCGATGTACGTCAGCTTCGACGTGCACTCCTCGACGTCCATTGGCAGATACGCGCCGCCGAGGAACGCGTTGATGCCCGTCGACTTGCCCACGTTGAACGTACCGAGAAAGACAATCCGGTACTTGCCCTCCTCGACCGACTTGCGCTGCGAAATGATCGCCCCTTCCTC
This sequence comes from Candidatus Hydrogenedentota bacterium, assembly GCA_018005585.1. Taxonomy (NCBI): domain Bacteria; kingdom Pseudomonadati; phylum Candidatus Hydrogenedentota; species Candidatus Hydrogenedentota bacterium. The sequence continues at coordinate 5,444 of JAGMZX010000075.1, forward strand.
GTGTTCCCGGTCCGCACGGAAATCCGCGTCGTTCCGCACAAAGCTGTACAGCCGGTCCAGCGCGGACAACACCCACGCCCGGTGTTCTTCATGTTCTTTGTAGAACTTCATACGACGGCCGTCCCCTGGGTCTTCAGAAACGACGCGATGACGGGAGACTCGAACAACTGGCGGAACGTCGGCGTCCCGTTCGGGATTGCCCGCGACGCCTCGAATTCATACAACGCGACGCGGAACGCGTCGAAACTCGCATCGCACAGTTCGCGCACTTCCCGCCGCGTGCGGTGCCGGTACTCGTTGCGCGGCGTGTGCCGCGCGAATTCGAGCCGCGCCGACACCGCGAAAAACCGCGGAGCCGGGTCGATGCCATAGGCGCGCAGCCGGTCCGGCGCCTTGTCGGTGATCCGCCGGATTTCGCTCGCGTTCAGATGGTCCGCCTTGTTTGCGACCAGGACCAGCGCGCCGCCGAAGACCGGCAAATGGCTGCGCACGAAATCCAGCGTATGCCGCGCGGCCCAGTACTCGATGTCCGTCACGACCACGAGCATCGCCTCGTCCGGCGCCGCCAGGTGCGATATGTCGATCGTCTCGCAGGAATCGCTCGACGCGCCCGCCGTGTCGATCAGCACCAGGTTCAGGAACGGCGCCGCCGGAAATCGCGCGCCCATCGCGACGTAACCGGCATCGTTGTTTCGGTCCTGCCGGATATCGAAGAACTCGTCCTGCCCCTTTTCATCGATGCGGTGCGGGTCCGGCCGGTATGCCGAGAAGTGCGCCTCGGCCCGGTCCGTGCGCGCAACAAACGTCGGCAGTGCGCGGCTCTCCTCCCGGCTTGCGTACAGCGCCTCGCGCCGCATCAGCGCATTGATCAGGGACGATTTACCCACGTTGAAATCGCCCATGAACAATACGCACGGCGCCGGTTGCATAACGGCTTCCCCGTGACCCTTCTCAACCATAGCGGCTCCTTCCACCCGCCCCGTCCGGCACAACGCCTATATGACTCACCCGCTGCATGTCGGGTTTTAGACCGGCGGCATAACGCTCCAAAGCCAAATACTCTAGCACGTTTCCCGCCCCCTGCGCGAACACTTCCCGCACGAGCGCTTCGCCATCGTCGCGATCCGCCGCGCCGTTTTCTCCGGCCGTTTCGAGGACGCGTTCGCCTTACCGGCCCCGGGATACGGTGCGGCAACAAAAACGCGCCACGGAAGACTTGGACGACCCGGAGCGGAAAGGGCCGCAGGCTCCATCCCCGTTCCCCATCGCGGATTGGGAAAGAGCCATGACTGCTCCCGGCGCGGCAGCGGGTGTCTTCCCGGCTTGTGTTTTTCCTATAATCCGCCATCCATGCAGGAAGGAGCGCGGGGAAATGTCCAGGCACGAGCAGACGGGCGATGCGGGGGGCGCGGGTTCCAGCCGCGGCAGTCAGGTCAGGTACGTGACGCTCATTTCGCTGGTGGCGGCGCTGGGCGGGTTGCTGTTCGGCTACGACACGGCGGTGATCAATGGCGCCATCGGCTATCTGAGCGTGCATTTCCAGCTGGACGCGTTCTGGAAGGGCTGGGCGACGGCGAGCGCGCTCGTGGGCTGCATTGTCGGCGCGTGCTTCGCGGGCGTGCTGAGCGACCGGTTCGGCCGCAAGAAGGTAATGCTGTTGTCGGCGGTGCTGTTTGCGGTGTCGGCCGTATGGTCGGCGATCCCGCGGGGGCTGGCCGAGTTCGCGTGGGCGCGCATGATCGGCGGGTTCGGCGTGGGCGCTGCGTCGATCCTGTCGCCGTTGTACATCGCCGAAATCTCGCCCGCGCGCATCCGGGGCCGGCTTGTGTCCGTGAACCAGCTCACCATCGTCTCAGGCATGCTGGTCGTGTATTTCGTGAACGCGATCATCGCCGCGCGGGGCGAAGCGACGGACCTGTACCAGGCGGCGGGCGCGGCCATGCAAGACCTGAACCCGAAAAGCTGGAACGTCTTATACGGATGGCGGTGGATGTTCGGTTCGGAGACGCTGCCCGCCGTGCTGTTTCTGATATGTCTCCTCTTCGTGCCGGAAAGCCCGCGCTGGCTGGTCAAGCAGCACCGGCACGGCGAGGCGCTCCGCGTGCTCACGCGCGTCAACGGCGCGGACGGCGCGGCGCGGGAATCGGCCGCGATTGCGAACGCACTGGCGCAGGAACATCTCTCGTTGCGGCAGTTGTTCCGGCCCGGCATTCGATTCGCGTTGCTTCTGGGCGTGATCCTGGCCGTGCTGCAGCAGATTACCGGGATCAACGTGATTCTGTATTACGGCGCGGAGATTTTCCAGGGCGCGGGCCTGAAATCGACGCACGCGATTTACCAGACGGTCATCGTCGGCGCAGTGAACGTCGCATTCACGCTGGTGGCGATCTGGGTCGTCGACAAGTTGGGCCGGAAACCGCTGCTTTTGTGCGCTTCGGCGGGCATGGGCCTCTCGTTGTTCCTGGTGGGCGCATTGTACACGCCGGGCAAGACGGAAGGGCCCTGGGTGCTGATCTTCATCCTTACGTATGTGGCGTCGTTCGCCGTGGCAATGGGCCCCGTCGTCTGGGTGGTCTTGTCCGAGATATTCCCGACGCGCGTCCGCGGCGCGGCCATGTCGGTCGCGGTGGTATGTCTGTGGACCGCTAATTTCCTCGTCACGCAGTTCTATCCGCCGCTGATGGACGCGCTTGGCGGCAAGGCGTATCATCTGTTCGGCGCGATGTGCGTTGTGGCGTTCCTGTTTGTCGCGTGGTTCATCCCCGAGACGAAAGGAAAGACCCTCGAGGAAATCGAGCGACGCTGGTTGCCTGTCTCATCGTCGCGCGAAGCGTGAGGCGCCATGGCGGACACGGGAAAACAGCCGGTTCCCCGGGAACAACAGGTCAAGTACTCGTTCTTGAGCATTTTGACGGGGTCCGACTTGTCGCGGCGGCGGCTGCCCATGATGACCGCCACGAGCGCGCAGCCCGGGCCGGTAGTGTGGCTGACCGCGTGCGGGCACGGCGACGAAGTCGGCGGCATGGTCATCATCCAGGAGATCTTCAAGCGCCTGCGCAAATCGCCGCTGCGCCGGGGGGCGCTGCACGCGTTCCCGCTGATGAACCCCCTCGGTTTCGAGACGGCGTCCCGTCACATCACGCCCACGGAAGAAGACCTCAACCGGTCCTTTCCCGGCAGCCGCACGGGTTCGCTCGGCGAACGTATCGCGCACCGCATTTTTACCGCCATCATGGAAACCGAGCCGGCGTTCGTGCTCGACCTGCACAACGACTGGATGAAGTCGATTCCCTACACGTTGCTCGACCCGTTTCCCGGGGCGAATCACGGCGCCGTCTACGAGCGCGCGAGCGAAGTCAGCCAGGCCGCCGGATTCCTCGTCATCCGCGACACGGAGGAAGCACACCGCACGCTGTCGTACAGTCTGCTCCGGCACGACGTGCCCGCGCTCACGCTCGAACTCGGCGGCTCCTACGTCGTCGATGAGCACCTGACGCGGCTGGGCCGCGGCGCCATCTGGCGTGTGCTCACGCACCTCGGACTTACGGAACCCGTCGATGAACCGCCCGAGCATCCCGTGCCCGGCGACCTGCGCGACCAATTGCTCCGTTACATCGACGCGCCCATGGCTTCGACCAGTGGCGTCATCCGCTTCCTGGTCGAGCCCGGACGCCGCGTGAAGCAGGGGCAACCCGTCGCGCGTACTTACAATGCCTTCGGCAAACTGCAAGAGACCCTGGCTGCGCCGTGCGACGGCATCATTCTCGGCCATGCGGATTCGTCCGTTGTGTTTCC
>JAGMZX010000075.1:9338-16514 GCA_018005585.1 Candidatus Hydrogenedentota bacterium
GACGCCGCGTGAAGCAGGGGCAACCCGTCGCGCGTACTTACAATGCCTTCGGCAAACTGCAAGAGACCCTGGCTGCGCCGTGCGACGGCATCATTCTCGGCCATGCGGATTCGTCCGTTGTGTTTCCTGGCATGCGTTGCATGGCCTTCGGCTGCCCGCAGGCGGAGGGTCTGGGGGGCCGGGGCCAGGAGCCGGGGACGCCGTGTTCATCCGGTGCATCTTGAAACTATCCCAGAACCCGCGTGACGGGCAGAATCGCCCGTTCGACAGGGAGATACCGTTCAAAGAGCCAGGTCGTCTTTGCCCGAGCTTCGTAGGGGCGAGACATGCCTCGCCCCCCACGACAGGAATAAATCAGCTTTGGGGATAGCTTTTTGTCCTTCTCGTCCCTGCAGCCCATCATCTGGGGCAAGGAAAGGAGGGTTCTCCCTGACTTCAGGTCAGCATGGCCGGCAGGCCCGGCAAACGCGGTATTGGTCAGGGGCGGGGCGGCGGTGCTACACTATAGACAGTTTGTGACCGTGACTTGGCGGTATGTGAGGCATGATCGAAGTTGTCTGTTACCAATGCGGGCTGCGCATTCTGGTGCCCCCCTCCGTACAGGGAAAGGAGGGCGTTTGCTTCAATTGCCAGGCTCCCATCCGGGTACCGAGCGCGGTCCTGCGCGAAACGCATTTGAACCTGGCCTTCGAGCGCGGCGACCGGATAGGCGACCGGTACGTCATCGAGGAGCGCATCGGCAAGGGCGGGATGGGCGCGGTCTATCGCGCGCATGACACGCTGGTGGATGAGCCGGTGGCGCTCAAGTTCATGCATCCGGAACTGCTGCGCACGGAAAAAGGCCGGCAGATGTTCATCCAGGAGGCGCAAATCGCGCGGCGGCTGCGTCATGAGAACATCGTCGCCGTCCACGATGTAGCCTGGACGAGCGAGGGCATCCTCTACCTGTCGATGGAATTCCTGAGCGGGCAATCGCTGCGCGCGTTTCTGCGAAAGAAACGGAACGATCGCCGCCTGGTCGAGGTCCGTCTGGCGGTGACCGTGCTGAAACAGGTTCTGGCCGCGCTGGAATACGCGCACCGCACCGTCATCCATCGCGATATCAAGCCGGAAAACGTGTTCCTGCTTGTGAGTGAACGGGTCAAGATGCTGGATTTCGGCCTGGCCAAGGTCGTACACGAGGAACTGTTTGGCGCCCCCGTGGCGGCGGCAGCCACGGGACGCGTCGTAGGCACGCTGGGCTATGCGGCGCCTGAACAACGGCTGCGCCGCACGGTAGACCTGCGCGCGGACTTGTACTCGGTGGGCCTGTTGCTCTATGAGCTGTTCACGCTGCGCACACCGCTGGACGAGTTCGTGCCCGTGCCGCAGGTGCGGGAGGACGTATCGCCGGGTTTGCAGGCCGTGCTCGACCGCGCGCTGGCGGAGGAAAAGGAGCGCCGCTGGCAATCGGCCACGGAGTTCCGGAACGCGCTCGAGGAAGCCTTTGAAACGGCCTACGGCAGGAGCACAGTCCAGATGCTCTCGCCCACGACCGACAAGGAACCCTCGACGGAGGGCATGGTCTACCTTGAAGGCGGCAACTTTCTCATGGGCAGCAATGACGTGCGCGACGAGGCCCCGGAGGAGGAAGTCTACGTCGGCCCATTCTGGATGGACGTGCACCCGGTCACGGTAGGCGAATTCGCGCGGTTTCTGCAGGCGACGAGCCACCCCGAGCCAAGATTCTGGCGCGACCCGCAGTATAACGGGCCGGACCAGCCGGTTGTCGGGGTAACATGGGCCGAGGCGCGGGCCTATGCGAAGTGGCAGGGCAAGGACCTGCCCACGGAAGCACAGTGGGAATTCGCCGCGCGCGGCAAGGAAAACCGGCGTTACCCCTGGGGCAACCTGCCGCCCGAACCGACGTTGTGCAATTTCGGCGACAACCTGGGCATGCCGTCGATTATCTCGATGCACGAACGGGGCGCCACGCCGGAGGGCATCCAAGACATGGCCGGCAATATCATGGAGTGGACGCAGGATGCGTTCGTGCCCTATCCGGTCGCAAGGCGCACTTCCGGCAACGGGGCGCAGAACGCGCCGCGGAAGGCCGTGCGCGGCGGCTGCTGGAATTCGCGGCCCGGGGAACTGACCAGTACCGCGCGCAAGGGCCTGTTTCCCGAGTCCCGGCTCAACACCGTCGGGTTCCGCTGCGTCGTACCCGTGCGGAACAAGAGATAAGGGCTTGGGGCTGGAACGGGCTCATGCCGTCCGCCCCGGTGATTTCTCCCGGAGCGGCCCTTCAGCCTTCCGCCTTCCTCACATCCGCGCCGATGACGATCAAGTCGACTGCGCCCATGAGCAGCAGGAAAAGCATGCCCAGCGTCGTGAATGCGGTTTTAAGGATGTAGGAGAGGTGGCCCAGCAAATCGCCACTCCCGGCCTTGCCGAAGGCGACGAAGACCAGCACGACGCACGGCGCGAGCAAAAGCAGCAGGAAGTGCGCGTTCCAGAGCCGGTTGAGCAGCCGCGCCCGCAAGGCGGCGTCCGGGCATGCGGATGCGGACTGTAGCGCCAGGATGGACGCGGTCGCGAGCAGCAGCATGATGAACAGGCGCGAAACGCCGATCAGTTGCATGGACCACAGCCCCTGGTCTTCGAACATCAGCTTGAACGGCGCCATCAGCGGGTACGTGCCGGATTCAGGCGTTTCGAGCGGCACGACGAGCGAGAGCAGGAAGTAGGCGCCGCCGATGCTCGCCGCGATGGCGCCCGCGCGGTGCGCGGGAAACGCGCGCCGGATGCGCCCCCCCGCGTACAGGCCCACTACGCCGATAAGCGCAAACGCGCCGCCGAAGGGCAGGAACAGGTTCCCGGATACGGGCATGTCAAAAGGCGTGCCGAAGCTGCGCCGGACCGCTTCGTCCGAGTAATAGGCCAGAAACGGCGCCACGCCGAGCAAATGGACGATGACCGCGCGCACGGCGCCGCTCGCGCAAGCAGCGGCAATAATCACGGCCACGCCCGCCGCGGCGGGGTAGACCAGCAAGACCTTGACCAAGGTCGGGACGGATTCGTCGTCCAGCAGCGTTATGTTCGCGAGAAAGGGCCGGTACTCGCCGAAATCGGTCTTTTCGAGCAGCGGCATGACAGCGCCAAGGATCAGCACAACGGCAACGCACACATACGCGGCCAGGGAATAGGTCCCCGGGACGCGCGGCATGCGGCTGCTCCCTTTCGCTGGGGCTGTTTCCACACTGTCCAACCTGGACGTCCTCTCCCCACATCCGCGTCCTGCGCGGCGCCCAAACGCGAACGGCTCGACGGCGCCACTATACCCATACGCGCCGGATGGACGCAAGACGCAGCCTTGTCGAGGCTGCCCGAGGGCGCTTTCAGACCGCCGCGCGGCGGGCGGTCAAGGATTCCATGAACGCGTCGATACGCGTGGCGACCTGTTCGTCGGACCAGGAGCGGGTGTCGCTCTGGTCTGCTTCGATCATGAGGGTGGGGATGCCTCTCTTGCGTTCGATGCTTTGCGCCAGTTCGTATTGGCCGAAGGAATATGCGCGGCAACTGCGGTTCGAATGCATGACGAACCCGTCGAGGTGGAAATGCTCGGCCATTTGGGTCAGTTCGCGCTCGCGGTAGTCCAACCCGTGGTTGATGTATCCGCCGATGTAGTTCGCGGCCAGGGTCCAAAGCAGGTCGTCTTCGCGCCGGTCCGGCGACTGGTAACTGAAGTTCTCCGTGTAGGTGGACACGACCAGCGCCGCGTTGTGCTCGGCGAACTTGTCCGCCAGGAACTTTACCTTGTACCAGATGGCCAGATTGTCCCAGCCAAGCCGGAATTGCTCGCCCGGCACCGCGGCGACACCGTCGCGGACGCGCTCCTCCATCTCCGACTTGAGTTCCTGGTAATACTCGATGCACTGGGGCGTGCCGCGCAGGGTCACGATGGGCGCGAGATGAATGAACGTGTCGAACGAGTTCATGGGCGCGGGCCGGTGGCGCAGCAGGTCCTGGATGTCGCGCCACAACTGCACGGCTTCCTGCGAGCGCAGCAGCGTTTCGGTGAACGTGTCGGGATTGATGGGCGTGCCCGTGATTTCGCCGACGGTCTGGATCATATCCTCGAGTTGCGCCTTCACGTACGCGACGGCCTCGGGCCGGTCGGCCTCATACTGATACGGCGCGTCGATGAAGATAAGCGGCACATCGAAGATGCGCTGCAGCGCCTGATACCACTTGGTCACGGTGCCGCAGATGTTGTTGCAGCAGACCAGGAAATCGGGCCGCGGCGAGCCGCCGATGGGGCTTTCCCCGCTTATGATCGAGCCGATATCCGAACGCGCGTACGAGCATAGGTCGCGGGAATACCCCTTCTCCTCGGCCACGCCGCACAGGCGGTCGGCCATGCGGACGGTGCCGCACATGGCCGCATGATTCTCGGGATAGATGGGGATGACGCCCGCCGCGTGAAGGATTTCGACCGGGCCGCCGCTCGTGATCCACGCGATCTTCTGGCTCTTCTCTTGTTCGGCCATCTTCGCCATCATGTAATAGAGCGTCATTATCTCCTTCATCTTCTCCGCCGACCGAATCTTCACGCGCTTTTCGTTCATGGTGTCATCCCTGCTTGTGTCGTGGCACGGGCGTCCCGGTCGTGCCGCCCATGCTACGGGTATCTTGCTCTCCGTCTCAGAGGCCGAGGTCGCGCGCGATCAAGGCCGCGCCCAGGGCGCCCACGATCTGCGGCTCTTCCGGCGTAGTCAGTTTCAGCCCGATAGCCTGTTCGAGCCCTTTGACCACACCGATGTTCTTGGCAACGCCGCCGGTCATCATGACCTCCGGCGTCATGCCCACGCGCGCGGCCAGCGCGTTCACGCGCTGCGAGATGGCCGCGCACAATCCCGCGAGGATGCCCGGGATGCTCTCGTCCTGCGCGAGCAGCGAAATGACCTCGCTCTCCGCGAAGACGGTGCATGTTGACGAAATCCGCGCCGGGGAACCGGCGCTGAGCGCAAGCGGCCCAATCTCGTCGAGACCGACCTGCAGCGTGCGCGCCATGACCTCGAGAAACCGGCCCGTGCCCGCCGCGCATTTGTCGTTCATCTCGAAGCGGCGCACGCCGCCTTTCTCGTCCAGGGCAATGGCCTTTGAATCCTGCCCGCCGATGTCGATCACCGAACGCGCCGCGGGGTTCAACGCATGCGCGCCCCGCGCATGACACGTAATCTCGGTAACCGCCTTTGTACGCCCGGCCACGCTTTCCCGGCCGTACCCCGTGGAAACGAGCGCGGCGACCGTCTTGAGTTCCGCGGAGACTTCGCCCAGCACGCGTTCGAGCGCGACGTGCGCGGCCGCGGCCAGCTTGCCGCCGCTCGGGATGACCGTGTGCGCGGCAATGGCGCCCGTGGCGTCGAGAAGCACGGCTTTGGTCGTGGCGGAACCGACGTCCACGCCCGCGAAAAGCGGTCCCGCGCTCATCGCCCCGCCCTCACGGCAAGCATCTCGAGGAAAGCCTGGATGCGCGTGCGGAACTGCTCCGGCACAGGCAAATGCTGTTCGACCTCGACAAGCAGCGTCGGGATGCCGGCATCTTCGAGGGCCTGATTCACGTGGGGATAGTCGAAGAACCACGGGTCGCAGAACTTGGTCAGAAGAAACACGACACCGTCCGCGCGGGCAGCCTGCGCTTTCTCGACGAGATGCCGTCCCGGATCGAAGCCAGGCGCGTGAAACGCGGGACAGGGCCGGCGCGCCAAATACATCTGGGCGAGCATGTCGAGCGGGTCGTCCGCCACGGCCTTCTCCATGCAGAACAGGCGCGCGCCCATGCAGAGGTCGTCATCGGCCACGAAGCAGCCCGATTCCTCGATGGCCCGAATGAAATCCATGTTCTGGCACACGCTTCCGGCCACAAAGACACGTGGCACGGGCGTGCCGCACGCGAAAGCGGGGTCCGTGCAACTGTCCCCGGGGCCGGCCTCGACTTGCGCGGCGAGCGTCTCCAGCAGCGGCAAGTGCTCTTCCTTGGGCATAAACAGCGACGACACGACGGCGGACAACACCTGGCGCCCGTTCAGGCGCGGCGGGTCGCAACGGCGAAGCGCATAGAGCCGGTTCATGGCGTCCCGGTGGCGCTGGTAGAGGTCGATGCTCGCGCGGAGCGCCTCTTCGCTGATGGGGCCGCTGATCGCTTCGATCTGCCCTCTTACACGCTCTAATTCACTCCGGAAATATGCGAGCGCCGGGGCGCCCTTCGTGTGCGTCGGGATCGAAACGATCAGCGCGTGATGCTCGGGCTTCTTGCGCTTCCAGAGGTCGGCGACGTTCTGCATCGTGTCGCACGTGTGTGAAAACACGACCAGGTCGAGAAAATCCAGCTCGTTCGCGAGCGCGCTGTCGAGACTGCTGCGCGCGAAACTGCACGCGAAGGGCTGGAGCACCTCGTCGGCGCGCGGCGTGCCGCCCGGCCGGCCCAGCACGCGCACCGGCAGATACCCGGCCGCGTGGACCAATTCCTGGGGCGCGTAGGAGCACAGAAATCCGGCCACTTTCGTGTTCTGCGCCGCGGCGGCTCGCGCCGTCGCATAGACATCGGCGCAGACCGCATCAAAGATCTGGAGAGGGGGGCGTGCTTCGGAAGACATGGTCGTATTACTTCACTTTTCGTTGAATTTCCGGCCAGGCGGCCTGTTCGACGGGCGCCGCAACAGGAAGAAGCCTACACACCTCCCGCCGCCATTTCAAGCGTTGCGCGCGTGGTGTGCCGCCGGTAGAATGATGTTCCACCGCGCGGGAAACGGGGCGGTATGGGCTCTCGTGGAGGTCTTATGGCGATCACGTGGTTTAGCGACCTGCATCCTGTGGGCCAGGCGTTCCTGGCTACCTGTTTCACCTGGGGCTTGACCGCGCTGGGCGCGGCGGCGGTGTTCGTGTTCAAGACGCTGCACCGGAAGATGCTGGACACCATGCTCGGCTTTGCCGCGGGGGTAATGACCGCGGCGAGCTTCTGGTCGCTACTGGCCCCGGCAATAGCAATGGCCGAGGAAGGCCCCCTGCCCGCGTGGGTCCCGGCCGTCATCGGGTTTCTGGCGGGCGGCGCGTTTCTGTGGCTTGCGGACAGCCTGACCCCGCACCTGCATCTGGGCTTTCCGCGCAACGAGGCGGAGGGCATCCAGACGAACT
>JAGMZX010000075.1:16614-26998 GCA_018005585.1 Candidatus Hydrogenedentota bacterium
CCCGCGTGGGTCCCGGCCGTCATCGGGTTTCTGGCGGGCGGCGCGTTTCTGTGGCTTGCGGACAGCCTGACCCCGCACCTGCATCTGGGCTTTCCGCGCAACGAGGCGGAGGGCATCCAGACGAACTGGCAGCGCAGCGTGCTGCTCGTGCTGGCAATCACGCTGCACAACATCCCCGAAGGGCTCGCGGTGGGCGTAGCGTTCGGCGCCGTGGGCGCCGGACTGCCCGCGGCGTCGCTGGCCGGCGCGGTCGCGCTGGCTCTGGGCATCGGCATCCAGAACTTCCCGGAAGGCACGGCGGTGTCCGTGCCGTTGCGTCGCGAAGGCATGAGCCGCTGGAAGAGTTTCCTCTACGGGCAGGCGTCGGGCGTGGTGGAACCGGTCGCGGGCGTGCTCGGCGCGGCGCTGGTGCTGTTGATGCGGCCGATCCTGCCGTATGCGCTCGCGTTTGCCGCGGGCGCCATGATCTATGTGGTGGTTGAAGAACTCATTCCCGAATCGCAGTTGGGCAAGAACACGCACGAGGCGACCGTCGGCGCATTGATCGGTTTTGCCACCATGATGACGCTCGACGTGGCCCTCGGCTAGACGCAAAGGCAACGCTCATGAGACTCGTCACGTGCACCGTACTGGCGTTGGCCGCCGTGCTGCTCTTCCTGAACAGCGCCGAACGACTATCCGCACAACCCCGGCGCACGATGCGATACCAGGCGGGGACCCCGGAAAAGGCGCGCGCTTGGCAGGATAACGTCCGCGCCGAACTCGCAAAGCTGCTGCATATCCACGACCTGCTCGCGGAGGGAAGGACCGTTCCGCTGGAACCTGAACGCCGGGGCTTCGAGACGCGGGACGGATGCACGCTTGAAACCATGACGCTGCGCGCGACACAGGGCCGCACCTTCAGCGCCGTGGTGGCGCGTCCGGCGCAGGGACAAGGCCCGTTTCCGGCGGTGGTCTGCATTCACGGCCACGGCGGGAACCGCATGACCCCGTTTGACCCCGCGAAGCAGGAGTACCGGCTGTTCGGGGAGACGTTGGCTCGGAAGGGATACCTGGTTATCAGCACGGACGTGGGCCAGCACGAGGTGTATGAGCCGGGCCGCACGCTCATGGGCGAGCGTCTCTGGGACCTGATGCGCTGCGTCGATTATCTCGAGACGCTTCCTGAGGCAGACGCGCGGCGCATCGGCTGCGCGGGCCTGTCGCTCGGCGGCGAAATGGCCATGTGGCTGGGCGCCATGGACCCGCGCGTCGCGGCGACGTCCAGCTGCGGCTTCCTCACCGTGATGGACCAGATGGAGAACAACCATTGCATGTGCTGGAAACTCGACGGGCTGCGCGAATTGGTTGATTTCGCCGACATCTACGCGCTCATCGCGCCCCGGCCGCTCCAATGCCAGAACGGGCGTCAGGAGCCCGAGACGCAATTCACCGTGGCTCTGGCGGAAAAGGCCCTCGCGGAATTGCGGCTGGTCTACAAGGACTTGAACGCGGAGCACAGGGTAGCCCTCCACATTCACGACGGCGGGCACGAAATCGATATGCAGGCGCTCGCCGGTTTTCTCGACGCACACCTTGCACGGCCGGACACGCGGTAGCGGCCGCTATTCCTCCTCGCCCGTCGTCAGACTGACGGTGGTGGCGTCTCCCTCGCTCATGACCATCACGTGGACCTTCCGCGTGTCCTTGCCGTAGTGGAGCATGGTCATGACTTGCCCCTCCGCGTTCTGCTGCATGACACTCTCTTCTTTCCAGCCGCGCGCAGCCAGTTCCTTTTTGTAGAAGGCAGCGACGTCGTCGTTCTTCGCGGTGGTCTGCCCCACGATACTGAACACATTCTCGCTGGTCATGCTGTTCGACATCTGGATGTTCAGGCCGGGATAGACCGGCACGTCTTCGGGGAACCCCTTCGGCAGTTGCGCGCCCCCGCCGGTCACGACGTGCTGTGTGCCGTCTTCGTTCTGCACGCTGATGGTCATCGCGCCGCTGGCGGAATCGATATCCACGTCTACGTCTTCCCCCTGGGCCTTGGCCGACTGTTCGATGATCGTTTCGGCGACTTTCTCAGCGGCGGCGCTGCCAGCCGTACCGGGCGCGGCGGATTCGCTCTTCTCGCCGCCACAACCCGTCAGCAGTACCATCCCGAGCGTCAACAGGACGCAGGTCACGGTCTTCGCAAACAACACTTCGCGCATGTACGGTTCCTCCAGTTTTGTGAAACATGAACACTCTATCCATGCCCGCTTATTCACGGGCGCACCGCCCGGACCTCGTTCCTGCCATTCCCGGCTCTCGAGTGAAGTGTATCACACGGAAGGCCATGCGGGGCGACGGAGGTCTCACTGCACCCGGGCGGGCCTTCCCCGCGCCCTGGTGCGGGGCGGGGCTTCGCCCGGGGCCTTCGCGCGCAGGGGCTTGCCCCCGGCTTCGGCCTTCCGTACATAGAGGCGGACCACCGCCCCGCCGCCAATGGGATACGCCTTCAGTTCATAGTCCCGCCGGAATTCGGGGATATTGTACAGTTCGCGGTCGCCCAGGAACGCCGGGCTTGCCGCGCCGGTCGAGGAGCCGAACTGCACATAGTCGGGCAGGCGCGACAGCACATAGCGGCCGTCGCCTTTTTCATGACCCGGGGTGCCGTAGCCGATGGGCAGCTCGCGGTGCGCAATGACTGCGTCGCAAAGTCCCAGCATGTCGATCGTGGTCAGTTTCGAGAAGAAAGGGATGCTCCCGGCGGTGTTGGTCGCGAGCACGGCATCGGGCGGGGCATTTTCCCGCAGCCACTCGCCCACGCGCTTGCCCAGCCGTCCCACGTTGCCCTTTCCCGCACGGTCGCCAATGTCCCTGTGCTCGACAATCATCAGCACGTTGTGGCCGATGACGAGGGCGGTGAACAACAGCGCCACAATCGCGGGCGGGCGGCATGCCCGGACGGCAAACGCGGCGAGCAGGCATATCAAAGGGAAGATGGAGGCATAGAAACGAAAGGATGGCATGAAATCGCCGCCTACCGTGGTCACGTAGGCTACGTGAAGGGCCGCGATGACCAGCAGCACGCGGCGCAGCCCGGCGGCCTCGAATGCGCGCCCCGGAATGAGGAACGCGGCCAGCACGGGGGCGAGAATGCAGAAGGCCGCGCCCAGGAAGCGGCCCGTATAGTCCATCCCGCGCAGCGCCTGTGCCCACGTGCCGCCGACCTTCACGTAAAACGTGTTCGGGAATACGTAACCGTAATAGGTGTACCGCCAATAGAAATAGGCCCCGAACAGCACGGTAAAGGTCAGGGGGAACAGCAGGAAAGAAACGTCGCGCGCGCGCAGGGCATCGAAGAACCGGTCCAGCGCCAGGACAGCGAAAATCAGGCCGGCATCGGGCCGCGACATGGCCGCGCAGGTGCAGCACACGCCCAGGAGCACATGCAGGCCCGGCGTGCGCGGGCGCGTTCGCACCTGTTCATTCACCAGCACCGCGAGGAGGCAGCAAAAGGCCACAAGCGGCGTCTCCATGCCGGCCATGAACCACGTTGTAAACAGGCCGCACGTGCCGAGGAACACCGTGGCGAGCAAGGACGTCCATACGGACAAACCGGGTATGAACCGGTGCGCCCGCGCCGTCAGCAGCAGCGCGCCCAGGCTGAAGACAATTCCGAGCGTCTGGGCGAATGTCTCCAGGTTCAATCCCGCGAAGGAACCCGCGCTGAGGAGTACTACCCACAGGAACGTGGTGTACCCTTCGACCCGCTCGCCTTCGTTGTAGACCAAACCCTTGCCTGCGGCGAAATTCTCTGCATAGCGCATCGAAATGTAGGCGTCATCGGGAATCCATAGGCTTCTTTGAATGTAATAGTTGTGGCCGATGGCGAAAACCGCCGTGAGCACAAAGACCACCCACGGGGCCAAACGGGCAATCATCGCGGATTCTCTCCTTCCTTGGGGAAAAGCAGCCAGACAGGCGCGGGATCTTTCCGCAAACCCGCGGAGAGTGTAGGGGCGCAACGCCCCGCATTCAAGCCGCCGCAGTTCCTACTTGCCCGCGAGTTGCTTGTCCATGAAATCGGCGAACTGGATGATCTCGAATGGAATGGTAATCCAGGGATGGCCGCCACCCTCTTTCACGATCAATTCAGCCTCGTTGCCCGCCTGGCGCAGCGCATCGACCATGATCCGCGACTGTTGCAGCGGCACCAGCGGGTCCGCGTCGCCGTGCGCGAACAGGATAGGCGGCACGTTGCCGCGCACCAGCCGCCGCGGCGAGATGGCCGCGGCCTCCTCCCGCACCTCGTCAAGGCTGTGACCCGCCGCGCCGCCCGGGAACAAAATATCGCCAATCAACTCCGCGACGCCGTTCAGGTCCTTGCCGGGCCAGTCCAGAAAATCCGTCGGCGGGAAAAACACGGCGGCGGCCTGCACTTCGGTGCCCTGACGCAGGAGCGGGTCCGCCGCGTTGGGATCGCCCCGCTCAGCAGTGAGCACGCTCAACAGCGCCAAGTGCCCGCCCGCGGACGCGCCGACAATGCCCAAGCGGGCGGGGTCGACCTTCCACAGTTCCGCGTTCGCCTTGATATAGCGGATCGCGCACTTGATATGTTCCACCATCTCCTTGGCTGTGTAGAGCGGCCGCGTGCCCGGCCGCACCGCGAAGACGGTGTAGCCGCGCGCGCAGAAGATCGCGTACATCTGGGCCTGTTCATGTTCGGCGATCTTGCCGCGGTCGGAGTGCCACGCCCCGCTGACCACGTCCACGATCCCGAGGCCGAACCCGTTGTCGTTGGGCGCATAGATGTCCTTGCGCGCCTTGCCGTTCGGCGTGAAGACGTCCATATAGAAATCCTGGCCGTCGATCGTCGCGTAGACGTGGTCGACGGCCTGGTCATACGGCTTCTCCTGCGCCGCGGCGGCAAAGGCGAGGCTTAAGAACAAAAGGACGGTGAACGCAAAAAGAACACGCCGAATCATAAGGCTCTCTCCCCGGTTCTCCGTGCAGCGCACGGCTGCCGATGCGCTCATACTATAAACATCTTGCCGGGTTCTAACCAGAATCGCGTCTGTCAGGCGGAATCACGTCTTGTCCGTCTTCCTGCGGTCCTTCGCGAGGGCGCCGTAGGGCTGTACGCGCAGTTTGCGCCACAACGCCTTCATGCGCCGCATTTCGGGCGTGAGCTTGACGCGCTGCGTCGTGATCTGCGCCTTCGGATCCTGCTTCCAGGCCTTGCTGGCATCGCGCATCACCGGCGCGCGCTTGGCCGCGGGCGGTGGCGCCGCGACGCGCGTGGGTTCGGCGGCGTACCAATAGGCAACGCTGCTGACCTCGTTGCATAGGTGGTTGGCGTGTCCGTGCTCGATAGTGACCTTGATCTCCTTGCGGAACCGCACCGGGTTTTCGAGGTGGAGCACGTAACTGGTCTGGTAGCCGCCCGTGTTGGACTCGTGAATCGACGAGCCGTTGCGCAGGAACGTGTTCGGCTGCATGCCCCAAGCGTGGTTGAAATAGTCTTCGCTGCCCGTGCCGTGCAGGTCCGGCGGCCAGTGATAGCCGTCCACCCAGACCATGTCGTCGCCTTCGCCCCACCACGTATTCTGAAAATTCGTGATGCTCATGTTGCAGCCTAGGTAATGCCCTCTGCCTTTGGTTTCGAGGATGACATAATTGTTGTCGAAGGCGGCGCGGCCCTTGTTCACCACGTCGGCTTCCGGCGTGTTGACCAGAATCTCGTGAGCCCATCCGCCGAACGGATTCTCCCGCCGGAATGCCGCGTGGAAATAGAGTTCGTCAGCGGGCAACGGCGCGTCGCAGGTTTCGTAGTCAATGTAGAAATATTGCGGGTGGATCTCGCCGGACTCATTGATGAGTTCGATCACCGCGCGTTCGCGGAACGGCATCGCGATATAGCAATTGAGCGCGCAGCCTTCCTCCATCTTGTTGTTGTGAAAGGTGGATGCGCAAAACAGCGCGTTCTGGAAGCTGTTCACTATCGTGTGGCCAAGGCAGAAGAAATCGCCCAAGGGCACAAGCACGCTCGGGTCCTTCGCGTCGTCCCACGTCATCTTCAGCAAGACGCTCCGGTAATGCCGCGGCTGCGTCATCCAGATATGCGTGATCCGGCCGGGCCCCCGGATGTCGGCCAGCACCCGCGTTTCGCCCGGCTCAATGAGCCAACGATCCGCATTGCGCCCCGTCACGTCATACGACGACACGCGCCGGGTGCGCCCGGCCCCCAATCGTGTAATTTCAGGATACATCTGATAACCATCCTCTCTTGTTGTGCATCTCGATTCGCATACGGATATGGACAAACACCGGCGGACACGGACCGCCGACTATTGTGTTTCCATGCGTTTGCGCGCGAGGTGCGCCAGGCCCATCGCGTTCAGGGCCACGTCGCCTTCGACAAAGCGGCGGTCGCCCTCGAAGTCCGTCACGCCGCACCAGCGCAGGTGGTCATCCAGCGCAGCCGACGTCTGTTCCAGGCAATACGCATCTAATGCACCGCCCTCGAGACGTCTCTCGACGGCGCGGTTCACAATCGCCTCCATGAGGTCAATACAACGCAGCAGTTTCCGCGCGTCTTCAGGCACTTCGTCGGTCCGCCCGAAGTGCGTGATGCAGACCGCGGCCGGACGGGCTTCAAGGATGCGTTGCACGGCCACGCGGGCGGCCGCGGGGTCGAAATCCGGAGGCGCGGTTGCCGCAATGAGAAACGACGGGCCGGGCCTTTCGCGCGGCGCGCGTCCGATGCCGAAAGCGTCGCCGGAGAAAATGCAATTCGCGCCGCTGTCGTGGACGCAGACGTGGTGGTTCGCGTGGCCGCGCGTGTGCAGGAAACGCAGAGTGCGCGCGCCCCAGGCAAGCGTTTCGTTATCCGCCATGGCCCGGACCCGCGACGCCGGGACGCCCTCGATCACGCCGTACAGCCTGTTGAACGCATCTTCCCCATACACCATCTTCGCGCTGTTCACAAGCCGGGCGGGGTCGGCAAGGTGCCTTGCCGCGCGCGGATGGGCCAGCACGGTCGCGTTCAGGCAGCGCTGCAGGAGCGCCGCCGTGCCGCCGGCATGATCGAGGTGCACATGCGTTACGATGAGGTAATCCACCGCTTCCGGCGCGACACCCGACGCGGCCAGCGCATCGAGCAACAACGGCACGGCGCGGCTGGTATTGTTGTCCACGAACGCGGCGCGCCCATTTTCGACAAGCAGGTACGCCGCCGCCCGGCGCGCGATTCCCATGTAATGACAATCGACGGCGATGGGCTGCCCGCCTGATGCTGATGGATTCATGCCAACCTCCGTCCAGCGCTGAAAGGGCCGAATGATACCGGCGCGGCCTTCGGCAGGCAAACTCGGGACCCGCTCCATGGCGAAGGCCGCCCGGCGAACAGGGCCGGTCACGCTCACGGAGCCTCAGGGGTCGGGTTCCGGTCGCGACCAGATTGATGGAGCAGTCAAAAAGCGGGTATCGTGAATTGGCATATGGCCGTTTCGTGGTACGACAAGGATGCATTACTCCGGGGTATTCACCGTGTTGCCAGTGCTGATTTCAGGCTTGATGTTATTGTCCGCGGCTGGAGAAGACACCGCTATTGACGCCGCCACGCTCGATGCATGGGCCGCGCCGTATCGCGGCTGGCATTACTATCCGGATTTCGTGGTGCCGCCGTCGCCGGACGATGGGCTCGGATTCACCATGGTCGACACGCCGCTGGTCTGGCTGCACAACGGCGAGTGGCGCATATTTTACACCGGTTTCGACGGGTGCGGCTACCAGACGGCGCTCGCGGCAAGCGCGGACCTCGTGCATTGGACGCCGAAAGGGCTCGTCATGAGTTTCGGCGAGCCGGGTGCGTTCGACCACGGCGGCGTCACCTTCGGCGGACTGCTCTTCGAATCGTACGACGTGAAGGCGCCGCGCACGCTCAAGCGGTTTCAGGACAAGTACTGGGTGCTTTACGGCTGCTACCCGAAACGGGGCGGCTACGAAATCCGGCCCGGCGCGGAGGGCCTCGCCTGGAGCGACGACGGGGACACGTGGCGCCGCGCGTCTGAGGACATGCCCATCCTCTCCGTCGTCGGCGCGGCGGAATGGGAGAAGGACTGCATCTATCAGCCGTGGCTGCTGGAGCATGACGGCGTGTTCTACGATTTCTACAATGCGGCAAATGGCGGCATCGAACAGATGGGCGTGGCCACGTCGCGCGACCTCGCGCATTGGGAGCGTTTTGCGGGCAACCCGGTCGTGCGCAACGGCGGCGCGGGCGCATACGACGAACAGTTCTGCTCGGACGGGAAGGTCTTCCGCGACGGCGACCACTGGACCATGGTCTACTTCGGCGTCGGGCGCGGCGGCGCGCACATCATGGTCGCGTTTTCCCGAGACCTGCTTCACTGGACGCAGCACCCGGAGCCGCTTTACAAGGCGGGCGGCAACCCGAGCGGGCTCGACAAGCAGTACGCGCACAAGATTTCGCTGGTGTACAACCCGGCCAACGACACGTTCTATATGTACTACTGCGCCGTGGGCGGGCGCGGCCGCGGTATCGGGTTAATCACGAGCAGGCCGGTGCAATAGGCGAAGCTGCTACGCTTGGTTCAAGAACGCGCGGAGCCATTCCCGGCTCCCGGCGCAGGCGGGGTCGCCGTAGCGGTTCACAAACTCGTGCGGGTCCGTTTCGAGGTCATAGTAGGCGCACATGGCCGGGTCGCTCGATTCGATAAGCTTCCGTGCAGCCGTGCGCACGGCCCGGGTGTTGCCGCGAACCTCGGCGAGCGCGGCCGCGCGCAGCGTCACGCCCTCGCGATACAGGCACGGCACAAGGCTGCGCCCAGAACATGCAGGCAGCGGTTCCGCGCCGGCAACCTCCAACAGCGTGGGCGCAATATCCGTCAATTCGGCGAGCGCGGGCTCGGCAATGCCGCGGCGCTGCGCCCGCAGTCCCGCAATCAGCAAGGGAACCCGCAGCAGCGCGTCGTAGGGCCGCGCCCCGCTCTTGAGAATGAGCCCGTGCTGACCCATGTAGTCGCCGTGGTCGGCGGTAAACACGATCACGTTGTTGGTGAGACCGCGCGCGGTGAGCGTGGCCAGGATGCGCCCGACCTGCGCGTCGATATGCGAGATCGTTGCGTAATAGTGCGCGAGGACGCGGCGAAACCGCGCTTCGGTCATCTGGCGCAGGTCGAAGAAGGCCTCATGCCGGGCGTCGTCCTCAGGCACCGGCAGCACGAAACCTTCGGGCAGGCGCAGGTTCCGCGGGTCGTACAGGCGGTCCCAAGGCTCGGGCGGATCGAAGGGATGATGGGACTTGATGAACCCAACCGAGAGAAAGAAGGGTTCGCGGGCGGTATCGGACAGGTAGCGCACGGCCTGGTCGCCGATCCAAGTGCTGGAATAAAGCGGTTCGGGCAGATTCGACTGCATCGCGCCGAAACTGAGCCAGTAACGCTCCGGCGCGGCGGCGCGGTCCACCTGGTCCCAGTGGTCGATTCGGTCTTCCTGCCCCTGCTCCGCGAGCCAGGCATGGTAGTCATCCTGATTGCGGCCGGGGCTGTCCTGTTCCGCCAGGCGCATCAGGTCGAATCCGCGCTCCGCGCGCGGCGGCACGAAATGCATCTTGCCGATGGCGGCGGTGTGGTACCCCGCGCCGCGCAGGAGCCGCGGAAACACGGGCGTCTCCTCCGGCAGCGGCGTCTCGTTCGTGCGCACTCCGTGCTCTGCCGGACGCAGCCCCGTAAGCACGGTAGTGCGCGACGGCACGCACAACGGCTGCTGGCAAATGGCCTGCGTGAAGTTCACCGCGTGCGCGGCCAGCGCGTCCAAATTGGGCGTCTCGACATCCGCGTTGCCGGCGTAGCCGAGGCAGTCCCAGCGCAACTCGTCGGCCATGATCAGGATGATGTTGGGTCTTGACACGGCGTTTCCGTCATAAGCCTGACTGCGCGGCCCGCCGCGGTCAGGGCACGCGCACCGGCTTGCCGCACGCGGCGGATTTCCATGCCGCCTCCGTGACCTCGATCGTGCGCAGGCCGCATTCGGGCGGCGTCTGAGGCACGTCCTTGCCGAGAATCACGTTCACGAAGTTTGAATCGGGGTCTTGCTGGTACTTCGGCAGTTTCACCTCCACCGGCTTGCCCATGCCGTCGAGGTGGATGAGCCCGAGCCCTTGCCGCAGATACAGCGCGCCTTTGCTCCCGACGATGCTGTGGTCCTCGTACCAGGCCGGCGCGTTGCCAATGACCGACATGCTGCCGAGCGCGCCGTTCTCGAAGGTCATGGTCAGCGAGGTATTGATGTCCACCTTCGCGTCGAAATTGTCCGAGCGCGCGTAGACTTCCTTCACCTTCATGCCCGTCACCCACATGACGATATCGACGAGGTGGCTCCCGGAATCGTT
>JAGMZX010000076.1:0-10072 GCA_018005585.1 Candidatus Hydrogenedentota bacterium
GTCGGATGCACCACCTGTTATGCGCAATTCGGCCGGCAAATCGACTCGATCCTCGAAGGGCTGCATCAGTCCTTGCACCACCGCGGCAAAGTGCCGTACCTGGACGACGCACGCGCGCGGCTGCGCGCCGACTTGCAGACCAAACGCTCGCTCTTGCGCACGATGCTGGGCGCGGAGAAGTACGAAGAGGCCGCGCAATTGCGCGACGAAATACGCAGTATCGAGACGGGATTGTACGTCTCGGAATCCGGAGCCGATTAAACCATGCTGTTGGAGAGCCCGGTCGATAAGGCCCCATCCTGGTGCTCAGACAACGGCCCGAGGGCGGAGAGCGCCGTCTTATGTCAATGCACGCTCGTCCGCAACCTTGCCGATTTCCCATTTCCGGACCGCTGTTCGCTGGACGAGAAGGAAAGCGTGGAGCGGCGGCTCTTGTCGGTGTTCGACAGTCTCAATCTGCTCAGCAGCGGCGTGTACTATTCCCTGCCGCGTCTGACCCCGAAAGAGTCCCGGTTCCTGGTTGAGCGCCATTTGATTACGCCGCAGATGCTGCCGCGCAACACGGCGCGGGGCGTATACGTTGCGGAGGACCAGAGCTTCAGCATCATGGTGAACGCGTCCGAACACCTCTGCCTGCGGGCAACCGTTTCCGGCCTGCAGCCCCAGGAAGCATGGGCGCGGCTCAATCTGATGGACGATACCCTCGCAGGCACCCTTGATTTCGCGTTTGACAGGCGCCTGGGGTACCTGACGTCCGTGCTGGCCCATCTGGGCACGGGCCTCAAAGCGAGCACGTTGTTGCATCTGCCCTGCCTGCGCGAAACCGACCGGCTCGAAACCGCGGCCACAACCGCGCGGCGAAGCCATTTCGCCTTTTGCGGCGTCAAGCCCGGTTACGAGGAGTCCCTGCCGGGACGCCGCGCCGGCAAATCCGGCACGAGCGAACTGCGGCGCATCCGCGCGGCGCTCAGTGAATCTCTCTGCAGTACCCTGGAAGGCGTAGCGTGCGGGCATCCCCGCGAGGCGCTCGGCGACCTCTTCCTCCTGGTGAACGAGGGCACGCTGGGAGCGGCGGAAGAAGAAATTACCTTCCATCTGCGCCACGTGGCGGAAGAAATTCTCGCCGCCGAAGATGCAGCTCGGACGGAATTGCTCCGCGAACGTCTCCCGCACGTGGAAGACCGCGTGGGCCGCGCATTGGGCGTCGCGGGCGGCGCCCGGTTGCTGTCGTTTCCAGAGGCCATGGACCTGCTCTCCTCGATACGGCTCGGCGTGGCCGCCGGCTGTCTCGCGGACCGGCCCGTGCAAGAACTGAATGAACTGCTGCTGCGTTCGCAACGCGCTCACCTGGAACTCGTGGCGGGTCATGATTGCGACGAACTTACCCTGTCTGTGGAACGTGCAAATCTGTTTCGGAGCCGGTTTGGGGCTTGAGGGCGCGTCCCTAAACCGCGCATGTGACGGAAGTTCCACGAACGGCGGGCAGATGTAACGCGCTCCGGGGGCGCGAGCACCTTGGTCAAGTGCAAGGACTTGCGCACGCGGCATGCCCGGCATCGAGCAGTGCCCTGTGGGCGAAAGGATGGAACACCTTATGTGGGAACGTTTTACGGAACGCGCGAAACACGTCGTCAGCGCCGCGCGCGAAGAAGCCACCCGGCTCGGCAGTGAATACGTGCGCACGGAACACATCCTGCTCGGCCTGTGCCGTGAGCCGGAGGGCATAGCCGCGAAGGCGCTTGAGAATCTGGGCATTGACATCGACCAGCTCGCCCTCGAAATCGAACAGCAAGTGCAACCGGGTTCCGCCACCGTATCGAGCGACGAAATTGCATTTACGCCGCGGGCCAAGAAAGTCCTCGAACTGGCGGTCGAGGAAGCGCGCCGGTTCAATCACAGCTACATCGGCACGGAACACATCCTGCTCGGACTCCTCAAGGAAGGCGAAGGCATCGCGGCGAAGGTGCTCCAGGACATGAAGGTCGACCTGGGCCGCATCCAGGCGGAAGTCATCCGCCTCCTGGGCGACCAGGGCCGGTCCACTGGTCCCGAGGCCCAGACCAGCAAGAAATCGCAGACCCCCGCGCTGGATACGTTTGGGCGCGACCTGACCCAATTGGCGCGGGAGGGCAAGCTGGACCCGGTCATTGGCCGCGAAGCCGAGATAGAACGCGTCATCCAAGTGCTCAGCCGCCGGACGAAAAACAACCCCGTGCTCATTGGCGAGGCCGGCGTCGGTAAGACGGCCATCGTCGAGGGGCTGGCCCAGGCCATCGTCAACGCGGACGTACCCGACCTGCTCCTGGGCCGCCGCGTGCTCACCCTCGACCTCGCGGGCGTCGTCGCAGGCACCAAGTACCGCGGTCAGTTCGAGGAACGCCTCAAGTCCGTCATGAAGGAGATCCGCCGCGCGGACAACATCATCCTCTTCATCGACGAACTGCACACCATCGTGGGCGCGGGCGCCGCCGAGGGGGCGGTAGACGCCGCAAACATGCTCAAGCCGTCCCTGGCGCGGGGCGAACTCCAGTGCATCGGCGCCACCACGATGGACGAGTACCGCAAGCACATCGAGAAAGACGCGGCGCTGGCGCGCCGCTTTCAGACCATCATCGTGGACCAGCCCACGGTCGACCAGACCATCGAGATTATCAAGGGGCTGCGCGACAAGTACGAAGCGCACCACCGCGTCAAGTTCGACGACCAGGCCGTCGTGGCCGCGGCGCGCATGTCGCATCAGTACATCACGGACCGGTTTCTGCCCGACAAGGCCGTCGACGTTATCGACGAGGCCGGCAGCCGCGCGCGCCTGCAGATTACGACGCGCCCCGCCGAACTGAAAGAGATGGAGCGCCAAATCGAAGAAGTCACCCACGAGAAGGAACAGGCCATACGCCGGCAGGAATACGAGAAAGCGGCCAAACTGCGCGACCAGGAACGCCAGTTGATCGCCCGCCTCGAAGACCGGAAACGCGACTGGGAGCGCCGCCGCGATTCCGCCGAACACGTGGTAACGGCGGAAGATATCGCGTACATCGTTTCGAAATGGACCGGCATCCCCCTTACCAAACTGGAAGAAAAGGAATCCGAACGGCTCTTGCGCATGCGTGAAGAGTTGCACTGTTCGGTCGTCGGCCAGAACGAAGCCATCGACGCCATCACCCGCGCGATCCAGCGCTCGCGCGCGGGGCTCCGCAAGATCGACCGTCCCGTCGGCTCGTTCCTGTTCCTCGGCCCGACGGGCGTGGGCAAGACCTTCCTGGCGAAAATGCTGGCGAAGTTCCTCTTCGGCAGCGAGGACGCGCTCATCACCATCGACATGTCCGAGTACATGGAACGGTTCGCGGTCTCTCGTCTTGCGGGCGCGCCGCCGGGGTATATCGGCTACAACGAGGGCGGCCAACTGACGGAGCAGGTCCGGCGACGCCCCTATTCGGTCGTCCTCTTCGACGAAATCGAAAAAGCGCATCCCGACGTGTTCAACACGCTGCTCCAGGTCCTGGAAGAGGGTCAGATGACCGACGCCACCGGCCGCCGGGTCGATTTCCGCAATACGGTGGTCGTCATGACCAGCAATATCGGCGCGCGGCGCATCCGGCAGCACACCACCGTCGGTTTCCAGCGGGAAGGCGGCGAAGAGGAATACGGCCGCATGCGCGAGCGGGTCCTCGATGAAGTCAAGAAAGTGTTCAATCCCGAATTCCTGAACCGGGTCGATGAAGTGCTGGTCTTCCACCACCTGACGGCAACGGAGATGCTCCAAATAGTTGACATCCAGGTCGCCGAGGTGGTAGAACGGCTTGCTGAGAAGGATTTGCTGTTGAACCTCACTCAGGAGGCGAAGGAGTACCTCGTCCGCGTGGGGAGCAACGAGGAGTACGGCGCGCGGCCGTTGCGGCGCGCGGTACAGCAGCAGTTGGAAGACCCCTTGGCGGAGTTGTTGTTGAAAGGCGGGTTGGAAGCGGGGACGGCCATCGAGATCCGGCCCTCCGATACGGAGGACGCCTTGGTTTTCGAGCCCGTCGTGCGCAGTGCGGAAGGTGTAGCCCCTTGAGAACTTTGGCTCTCGCTATCGGTTTCTCACTTGTCAGTTGGTGCGTCTCTTCGCAAGAACAGACGCCCGCTCCCCCACAGATTACGGCGGTCCATATTCAGGGGCTCGAACGCGTGGCCGAGCAGGTCGTGCGCGCCAAGCTCGAAGTGCAACCCGGCCAACCCTATCAGCCCCGGGCCGTGGCCCGCGACATCCGCCGCCTCTACGAACTGGGCCATTTCGCCAACATCAAGGTGGACGCCCAGCCGGACGGCGCCGGGGTCGCGCTCACGTATCAACTCGAAGAGAAGCGCGCCATCGACGAGGTGCGCATTATCGGCAATAAGAAACTGAGCGAGCGCCGCATCCGGGGGGTGCTCTCCTGGCGCGAAGGCGATACCTTCGTGGCGGACGGATACGAACAGGAACGCGAGGCCATTCTCGACCTCTATGCGAGCAAAGGCTTCGCGAACGCCACCGTGGACATCGTGGCCGAGGAGGCCGGACCCTCTCGCGTGCGGGTCACGTACAATATCGATGAAGGCAGGAAAGCGCGCATCCGCAGCATCAGCTTTGTCGGCAACGACACCCTCGCCACCCGCCGCCTGCAGAAAATCATGAAGACCCGAAAGGCCATCTGGTTCGTCGGCGGCCGCTTCAACGAGGACAAGTTCGAGCAGGACCTGCAGGAGATTCTCGCCGCCTACGGCGACAAGGGCCGCCTCGAAGCCGCCATCCCGCGCACGGAAATCACCTTCTCCGACAACGGCAAGGGCATGCACATCACGGTCTATCTGACCGAAGGCCCCGAGTACACCGTGGAAACCGTCCAGATCGCCGAGAATATCGTCTACGACGAGGACGAAATCCGCGGACTCATCGCGGTGGAAGAAGGGGATGTGCACAACAAGAGTCAGGTGACCGCGGACGCGGAACTGGTCGCCAAGGGCTACCAGGACAGCGGGTATGTCAACGCCCAGGTCACGCCGCAGGTCACGCTGGACCGGGAAAGCAAGACCACCCATGTGGTCCATCAGGTCAGCGAGGGCGACCTCAAATACATTCGTGAAATCCGCATCACCGGCAACGAAGTCACCAAAGACGAAGTGATCCGCCGGCAGATGCTGCTGCGGCCCGGCGACCGCTTCGACGGCAGCGCCGTGCAGCTCAGTCAGCGCCGCCTCGACAATACCCGTTACTTCGACACGACCCGAATTACGCTCAGCGACGTGCTGGAAGACGATATGTGGACCAACTTGCTGGTCGATGTCGAGGAAGGCGACACCGGCACCTTCAATTTCGGCGCGGGCTACAGCACGGAAGACAAGTTCGGCGGCTTTGCCGAATTGCGGCTCACGAATGTCGATATCACCAACTGGCCCAAGTTCTCAGGCGGCGGCCAGCAGCTTTCGTTACGCCTCAATACCGGCGACCGCCACGACACCTATTCGCTCAGTTTCACCGACCCCGAAATCTGGGGGTATCCCCTCTCGTTCGGGTTCGACGTGTACGACGACAGCTACCGCTACAGCGGCACAAGCTACCGTGAAGACCAGGCGGGCGGCCAACTCCGCTTCGGAAAGGTGCTCTCGCCGTTCCTGACGACGCGCTGGAGTCTCCGGTACCAGGATACGGAGATATCCGACGTGCCCTTCGAGTTCCTGGTCAACCCCGAATTGCGCGAGATTTCCAGGGACAGCACGACCATCAGCACGGCCTGGAGCATCGAGCGCAACACCGTCGACAACGTGCGCGACGCCACCAGCGGCGCCGACCACATCTTTACCCTGGAACTTGCCGGCCTGGGCGGCGACAATGAGTTCGTCAAGGTGGACCAGGACTCGACCTGGTACTGGTCTCTCTCGGAAGAAAACAAGTGGGTCCTCTCGCTGCGCTCGCGGCATGGGTGGGTCACGCCCTACGGCGGTTCGGACTATGTGCCGCTCCAGGACCGGTATTTCGCGGGCGGCAGTTCAACCGTGCGCGGCTACGATAACCGTGACATCGGCCCGCGGACCCACGGATATCTCTGGTGGGGCGATGAATACGCCATCGGCGGCGAGCTGCGCATGTTGACCAGCGTCGAAGTGAAGTACAAAGTCAGCGATTTGCTGCGCCTCTACGCCTTCGTCGATTCGGGCGGCGTCTGGGAGGAAGCGGGCGATTTTGGCTTCGGCGACGTCAAATACAGCGCCGGCCTGGGTATTGGAATGGATGTGCCCCGGCTCGGGCCGTTCCGGCTTGACTACGGCATTCCCATCAATCCCGACGATGATCAGGGCAGCGGACGCCTGCATCTGACTACCGGGTTCCGCTTCTAGACCGCGCCGGGAATTTGCAGGGTTTGAACGCAAAGTGCTATAATTTCGGCCGTTCACCTGCTTCTTCCCAAGCCTTAAGGAAAGCAAGGGGGCTTTATTACCTTCAATAGCCCCAAGAGAAGGATGATTGGCCGTGTCGAAAACTTGCTATCTCGCACTGCTGGCAGCATTAGTGACCGGATTGTTCGCACCGGCTGTGGCGAATGCCCAGGATGCCGGCGCGGCATCCGGCGGTTTCAAGATCGGTATCGTCGATTTCCGCTATCTCCTGACCGCCTACAACAAGCGTGAAGCCGAATACGCGAAACTCCAGAGAGAAGTCGACGAACTGCAGAAGGGCATCGACGCCCTCGCCGATGAGGTCGAAAAGCTCAAAGCGCAGTATGATGCGCAGGTCGACAATATGGCCGCCGACGAACGGCGCGCGCTCGAGGAGCGCATCGAAGGGCTCGCCGCCGATTTCCGCGCGGAACTTGCCAAGCGCCAGCGGACTATTGACCGCAAGGAAAAAGAAGTCGTCGAGGGCTTAATCGCCGATATCAAGGCTGTTATCGAAGAAATCGCCGTCAGCGAGAACTATCACCTCATTCTCGACGCAAATTCCCCCAATCCGCCCCGGGGCGGGGTCTTGTTCTTCAGCAAGACCCTGGATATCACCCCAAAGGTGGAGGCTCGCCTCAACAAGTAACCTGGAACGACACCCGATACCGTAAATGGCCGCCGCAACGGCATGGCGCCCCTTCTGGACCGAAGGAGGGGCGTACTCACATAAGCAGCCGGCCAGACCTCTCGAAGTACAGGGGAGAGGAAGAATCTTACTCGTGGAGACAACCGCAGCCCACATAGCCGAATGGGTCGGCGGACGTGTCGCCGGAGACCCGGACCTCGTCCTGACAGGCGTGAACGGCCTCCGCGAAGCTCGCCCGGGCGAGCTGTCTTTCGTGCGGGAAACCCGGTACCTGCCCTTGCTCGCCACGACCCGGGCCTCCGCCGTGCTGGTCGCTGAAGAAACGCCCGGCTGCGCGGTCACCCAGATTATCGTGGCCCAGCCGGAACTGGCGTTCCTTCAAGTCTTGCAGCGTCTGGGCAAACCCCTCGCCCCCCGCCTGGAAGGGGTGCACCCCGCCGCCGTTATCGGAAAAGACGTAACGCTCGGCCCCGATGTAGCCATCGACGCATTCGTCCGCATCGGCGACGGCGCCCATATCGGCGCGCGCGCCGTGTTACACGCAGGCGTGTACATTGGTCAGGGTGCCGAGATCGGCGCGCAGACATTAATTTACCCTAACGTCACGATACGCGAATACTGTAAAATAGGCGAACGCTGCATCCTGCACGCAAACGCGGTCATAGGCAGCGACGGGTTCGGTTTTGTTGCGGCTGAGGGACAATGGGTCAAGGTGCCGCAGGTGGGGTGTGTCGTGCTGGGCGATGATGTCGAGGTAGGCAGCAACACGGCCATCGACCGGGCCACGTTTGGGGAAACGCGTGTCGGCCGGGGCACGAAAATTGACAATCTCGTGCAGATTGGTCACAATGTTGAGATAGGCGAAAACTGTGTGATCGCCGGAAAGGTGGGCATAGCCGGCAGCGCCATTATCGGCAATCACGTGCAGATTGGCGCACAGGCCGGCATCAAAGGGCATCTCGAAATCGGCGATGGCGCCAGAATCGGCGCCCGCGCCGGTGTTACCGGGTCGATACCCGCAGGAGCTACCGTGTCGGGTTTCCCCGCCATAGACCATAACCAACAACGGCGCGTGCTGGTGGCACAGACGCACCTGCCCGAGATGGGGCGCCGCCTCCGCCAGGTGGAACGCCGCGTGGACGAGTTGGAACAACGAAGCCATGAGTAAACAACGGACCATTGCCAATGAAGTGTCTTTCTCGGGCATAGGCTTGCACCAGGGCACCCTGACGACCGTCACGTTCCTGCCCGCGCCCGCCAACAGCGGCATCGTCTTCCGGCGCGTTGACCTGCCCGGGAGCCCACCGATCCCGGCGGACATCGACCACGTGATCGACGTGTCCCGCGGCACCACCATCGGCATTGGCGACGCCCACGTGCATACCGTCGAGCACGCCCTCTCCGCCATGGTCGGGCTCGGCGTCGATAACCTCGTCGTGGAACTGGACGGCGACGAGGTTCCCAACGGCGACGGCAGCGCCCTGCCCGTGATGACCACCCTGTTGAAAGCGGGCATCGTCGAACTGGACGCCGAGAAGCTGTACATTACCGTGGACCGGCCCGTGTACTACCGCCAGGACGATGTGACCCTCAGCGTGCTGCCGTCGGACGACCTGCGGGTGACCATGACCATCGCTTACGACCACGTGGCCATCGGGACCCAATACGCTTCGTTCAACATCGACGAAACCACCTACCGCGAACAGATAGCCCCCGCCCGCACGTTCTGCTTCCTGCGCGAAGTCAAGATGCTCCAGGAAAAAGGCCTGATCAAGGGCGGCAGCCTCGAGAGCGCCGTCGTCATCGGCGACGAGAGCATCCTCAATGAGGACCTGCGTTTCGCGGACGAATTCGTCCGCCACAAGATTCTCGACCTGCTCGGCGACATGTACCTGCTCGGGCGGCCCGTGCGCGGGCACATCGTCGGCGTCAAGGCCGGCCACGAGAAGAACGTTCTGTTTTCCCGGCAAATCCGCAAGGCCTACCTCAACGGCAACGGCGCCGCGCGCCACCTCAAGGACCTGAAGGACTACCGCGTCACGCGGCGCTCCGAACCGGCCCTGGACGTCAACAAGATCATGCGGATCCTGCCCCACCGCTACCCGTTCCTGCTCGTGGACCGCGTCCTGAGCTTCGAGCCGTTCAAGAAAGTCACGGGCATCAAGAACGTCACCGTCAATGAGCCCTTCTTTCAGGGCCACTGGCCCGACACGCCGGTCATGCCGGGCGTCCTGATTCTGGAAGCGATGGCGCAAGTCAGTTCCGTGCTCATCTTCGGCGAAGATGGCGAACCTCACGGGAAACTGGCGTTCTTCATGGGCGTGGACAACGCCAAGTTCCGGCGCACGGTCGTCCCCGGCGACCAGCTCTTCATCGAGTCGGAGATGCTCCATTTCCGCCACAACGCCTGCCGCGCCAAGGCGCGCGCATACGTCGATAATGACCTGTGCGCGGAAGCCGTCATGTCCTTCAGCCTCATGGATATCGAGGACTAAGCGCCGAGGCGGGCCCCGGGCCGGGTCAAGGGCCGCCATTTCTCTCCCCCGCCGCCGCACGGGTTGCCCCGGTGTGCGGCAGTCAACAGATGCTTCGCATGTTCGACGCCGCGCAGGCAGTATGCCGCCACCAGCGCCTCCCGCTGGGCTTCGTCAAGGT
This sequence comes from Candidatus Hydrogenedentota bacterium, assembly GCA_018005585.1. Lineage (NCBI taxonomy): Bacteria > Pseudomonadati > Candidatus Hydrogenedentota > Candidatus Hydrogenedentota bacterium. The sequence continues at coordinate 9,698 of JAGMZX010000076.1, forward strand.
CGCCGCAACGGCCCAGCACGCGCAGGCGCGCCTGACGCGCCTGATACAGCGCTATCCCGGCCGCCACGGAGATATTGAAGCTGCGCGTAAACCCGGGCATGGGGATTACCAGGCGCACATCGGCCTGCGCAAGCACTTCGGCCGTCACACCGTCGCGTTCGCCGCCAAAAACAAGGGCCGTGGGCGCGTCAACGCCGTAATCGGCAATCGGCTGGGCATCCTCCATGCACATGGCCGCGATGCGGAACCCCTGCGCGCGCAGGCAGGCCAGGCAGGCCCGCGTCGTGGCCCAGCGGCGGACATCTATCCATTTCTCCGCGCCTTGCGTCACCCGGTTGGCCAGCTTGAACTTCTCCTGGGAATCGATGACGTGCA
>JAGMZX010000076.1:10172-26820 GCA_018005585.1 Candidatus Hydrogenedentota bacterium
ATGTGCCGGACCACGCTCAGGTCGTGGCCGATGAACAGATAGGTAAGCCCGAACCGGGCCTGCAGGTCTTCGAGCAGGTTCAAGATCTGCGCCTGGACCGAGACATCGAGCGCCGAGACCGGCTCGTCCGCGACGATGAGGTCCGGCTCGACCGCCAGCGCGCGCGCGATACCCAGGCGCTGCCGCTGCCCGCCGCTGAACTCGTGGGGATACCGGTGCGCCGCCTCCGGCGACAGGCCGACCAGCCCGAGCAGTTCGTCGACCCGCTCGCGGCACGCCGCGCCCCGGCGCAACCCGTGCGCGCGCAGCGCCTCCGACAACACCGAATACACCGTCATCCGCGGATTCAGCGAGCCGAACGGGTCCTGGAAAATGATCTGGATGCGCTTGCGCAGCCGCCGCAACGCGCGCCGGTTCAGTTGCGTCACGTCGTTTCCGTCGAATACGACGCGCCCGGCCGTCGGCTCGATCAGCCGCAGGATGCACCGGCCCGCCGTTGTCTTGCCGCTGCCGCTCTCGCCGACGAGGCTGAGCGTCCTGCCGCACGGAATGCCGAAACTGATCCCGTCCACGGCGCGCACCTGCGCCGCAACGCGCGAAAACACCCCCTTCCGCACCGGGAAGTGCTTCACCAGGCCCTCGACTGTCAATAACTCGTTTGCCATGGTCTCTACGGTCCCGTCCGACTCGTCCGGCCTTTCCCGCCGCTTCGGCAGGTCACTCCCGTCTAGCGGATCCTTCCTCCTTGTGCAGCCAGCAGGCACTACTGTGCTGCCCGGCGACTTCGAACAAAGGCGGCTCCTGTTCGCGGCAGACGGGCATGGCGTGCGCACAGCGAGGATGGAACCGGCAGCCCGCGGGGAAGTCCGTGGCGGCGGGCACCGTGCCCGGAATGGTGTGCAGCCGCTTGTGCGGCTCCTGCATGCTCGGCAGCGACTGGAACAATCCCTGCGTATAGGGGTGCCGCGGCGCGCGGACCAGTTCCTCGACGCGCGCCGCTTGCTCAACCTTCTTGCCCGCATACATGACGACGACCTCGTGCGCCATCTCGGCGACAATGCCAAGGTCGTGCGTGATGAGCAGGATCGACATGCCGAGGTCCGCCTGAAGCTGGCGGAGCAGATCAAGAATCTGCGCCTGGATCGTCACGTCGAGCGCGGTGGTCGGCTCGTCCGCGATGAGCAGTTTCGGGCCGCACGCGAGCGCCATGGCGATCATGACGCGCTGCAGCATGCCGCCCGACATCTCGTGCGGGAAATCGTCGATGCGCTGTTCCGCGGCGGGGATGCCCACGCGCTGTATCAGCGCAAGCGCGCGGCGGCGCGCCTCCTCCTTATCCAGTCCTTCGTGCAGACGCAGCACGGCCCCAATCTGAGCGCCGACGCGGAATACGGGGTTCATCGACGTCATCGGCTCCTGGAACACCATCGAGATCGCGCTGCCGCGCAGCAGGCGCATTTCGGGTTCGGGCAGCGTGAGCAGGTCGCGGCCCTCGAACAGCACCTGGCCGCCCTCGATACGGCCCGGCGGCGCCGGAATCAGCCGGAGAATGGACATGGCCGTGACGCTCTTGCCGCAGCCGCTCTCGCCCACGAGCGCGAGCGTCTTGCCCGCGGGGACGTCGAACGACACGTCGTCCACGGCCTTGGCGACGCCCTGGTCGGTGTGAAAATAGGTCCGTAAATTGCGGACGCTCACTATCGGCCCGTTCTGGATCATTCCGCGCGACTCATGGCTGGATACTTCAGCAAAATACTTGCCGGGGCGCGGCTATAGTACCTTTTCCGCATGGACACACCCAAACAGCGCGGGTGACTGCCGCGACCCGGCGTGCCAAAATATGGTCCAAGCCTTGATCCGGGCGCTTGCCCCGTTCAGAATGAGCCGGACCTTGGCCGCGTGTTCGCGCGGTTTCCGGGAGGAGGTATCCATGCGTGTGGCGATGCTTGCTGTTTCGATATTGACGGCGGTTTCCACCGCCGCGGCGCAGGACGATTCCCTGCTGTCGTTCCGCGCGCCCGCGTTCCCGCTCGTGGCCCATGACCCCTATTTCAACGTGTGGTCGCAGGCGGACCGGCTCACGGACGCGTGGCCAACGCATTGGACGGGCGCGACGATGGCCCTGTGCGGCCTCGCGCGCATCGACAGCAAGACGTACCGTTTCGCGGGCATGGGCGTCGCCGACACGGCGGCCATGCAGCAGACGGGCGTCGAAGTCTGGCCCACCCGGACCGTCTACCATTTTCAGCAGGACGGCGTCGCGCTGACGGTCTCTTTCCTTTCGCCGCTGCTGCCGGACGACCTCGACCTCGTCAGCCGCCCGGTTACCTACGTAATATTCGAGACGCGCGCCACCGACGGCAAACCGCATGAGGTCTCGCTCTACTTCGACGCATCGGGCGAATGGGCCGTGAACAAGCCCTCGCAGGAGGTGGTGTGGTCCCGATTCCGCTTCGGCGGCCTCGACGCGATGCGCATCGGCACCGAAGAACAGCCCGTGCTCGCGCATGCGGGCGACGACCGCCGCATCGACTGGGGTTATTTCTTTCTGTCCGCACCCGTGATGGAAGGGCAGACCGCCGTGATAGCGCCGGACACCGTGGCGCGCGGCGGGTTCGTCAAGCGTGGCGCGCTGCCCGCAACGGACGACGGCGAGATGCCGCGGCCCGTGGACCAGGCGTGGCCGGTCCTGGCGGTCCAGTACGACCTGGGCGCGGTCAGCGATCAGCCCGTCGCGCGGCGTGTCCTGCTGGCTTACGAAGACGTCTATTCGATTGAATTGTTCGGACAGAGGCTGCGCCCCTACTGGCAGCGCAACGGCATGGAATTCAGCGCGCTGCTGACCGCGGCGGAAGAGCAATACGTGGACCTCGCCGCGCGCTGCCGCGCTTTCGATCAGCAGGTGGTCGGCGAGATGCGCCGCATCGGCGGCGACCAGCACGCCGCTCTCTGTTCGCTCGCGTATCGCACCGCGCTCGCCGCGCAGAAGCTGGCCGCGGGCGCCGGCGGCGAGCCGCTCATGTTCCCCAAGGAAAATCACAGCAACGGCTGCATCGCCACCGTGGACGTGATCTACCCCGCCGCGCCGATCTACCTGTATTTCAACACCGCGATGCTCAAGGCGCAGTTGAAGCCCGTGCTCGACTACGCGGCGTCCGAGCGGTGGCCGTGGCCGTTCGCGCCGCACGACCTCGGCACGTATCCCCTCGCCAACGGACAAGTTTACGGCGGCGGCGAGAAGACGAAAGAGAACCAGATGCCGGTCGAAGAGAGCGCGAACATGCTGATCCTGCTCGCCGCGATGGCGAGGATCGACGGCAACGCGGAATTCGCGGCGGCGTGGTGGCCGGTCATCACGAAATGGGCAGAGTACCTGCGCGAGAAGGGCCTGGACCCAGAGAACCAGCTTTGCACCGACGATTTCGCGGGGCATCTCGCGCACAACGCGAACCTGAGCGTCAAGGCCATCCTCGCGCTCGGCGGTTACGGCATGCTGTGCGAGATGACGGGCCGCGCGGACGACGCGCAGACCTATCGCGCGCTCGCCGCGGATATGGCCCGGCAGTGGCTCACAATGGCGGACGACGGCGACCATTACCGGCTCGCGTTCGACAAGCCCGGCACCTGGAGCCAGAAATACAACCTCGTCTGGGACCGCATGCTCGGCCTGAACCTGTTCCCCGCCGACGCAGCCCGCAAGGAAGTGGCGTACTACCTGCGCGTGCAAAACCCCTACGGTATGCCGCTCGACAACCGCAAGGACTACACCAAGCTCGACTGGACCTTCTGGTCGGCGACACTCGCCGAATCGCGCGCGGATTTCGAGGCGATCATCGCGCCCGCGTTCAGGTTCCTGGTGGAAACGCCGGACCGCGTCCCGCTCACCGACTGGTACGATACGAAAACGGCCAAGCGCGTCGGCTTCACCGGCCGCCCCGTCATCGGCGGCTTGTTTATCAAGGCCTTGGCGGAGAAAATGACCGCCGCGCCGTAACCGTGGCCCTTTGGACCGCGACGGCTTGCTGTCGCTTTCGGGGGCGCAAGCTTGCTTGCTCTTCTTCCGCCTATACGCGGAAGGACATGCAGATGGCGGCGTGTTATGTCGCCCGCCAAGCCGCGCGCGCACTTGCCGTTGTTCACCCGCCAGACGAGGGATGCGGCACGGGCGCGCCGAACCCGCCCGCTGAGGACCGGAAGAAACCGGTGGTCTTGAAGGACGGTTCGGGCAAATGCATGGGTTCGGGGCCCTGCAGTTGGCCATCCTCCGTGGCGACGGCCTGGCCCACGTACAAGCCGTCTTTGCCGTAGGCATGCAAATGGACGCCGAGGTCGGCCCGCAGAGCGCCGCTGGAGGAGGAGGCGTAGATCACTTTCGTAATGCCGCGCGCGCGCAGGAAGTTCGGGCCGGGCATGATGGAATCTTCGATGTAATACCGGTTGTCGAATTCCCCGGGCTTGCCGGCGCGCCCGCCGAGCCGGCCGGCGTCGCACAGCCAGGCCACCGGCGCGGGCGTGGGGAAGGCGCTGCGTTCCGCGGCGAGCCACGATGCGTAGCGCAACAGCACGGCCAATGTCTCCTCGGGACGAATCACGCCTTGAGGATGAGGCCAGTTGTTGAACGTGCAGACGAGGTCGCAGCCCGCCACGCCAAGCGCCGCGCCGAGCGCCGCCGACTGGGGGCCGGGCAGGTCGACCACGAGCATGGTCGCGCTGTCGACCCACTCCGGCATGCGGAATGCCTGCACGGGCCAGGGATCGGCGCCACAGGGGCCCACGGACTCCCGGTCCAGGTAGTCGAGCGACACGAAGAGCGTGAGGCAATGGAACGGGGTCCACGGCCCGTGCGCGTGGGGCCCCCACACGCGCGACAACGCGCGCGCGTCGAGGAAGTTGCGCCAGTCTCCGGTGCCGCGCGCATCCTGTATGCTGGGGCGCCCGACTACGACCTTGGTCCTTCCGCGCAGAAACGGGAACCGGACGCGGCCAATCATTTCAAGGAGTTTTGACAGCGGTGACCACATAGTAGGCCTCGTGAGTGGTAAAGCCGAGTTCATCCGCCCGGCTGTAGTAACCTGCGAACGATCCTGCGATCAAATACACGCCAAGAGCGGGAAACAGGCGGCGCGTGCCGTCCGGCACCGAGACCGGCGTAAACGCGCGTTGCGCGATGTGCGCAGCGGGAGTCCTGGCCGCTTCCGTCACGGCCTGCTCCCACGCGTTGGGCGGGCACAGCCGGCCGATGGTCACGGCGTCGCCCATGCGCCCGTAGAGTCTCTTCAGCACCCACTCCTCGCGCTGGGACACGTATTCGGCCGCGCGGTCCGCGCGGAAGTACTCCGTGTGCGGCGTGTGCCGGTTCATCAGGTCCGTGTCTTCCGGACCGAGCAGCGCTTCCTCGCGCCAGAGCGCGTAGAGGCCCTTGCTCTGCCGCACCAGCCGCGACAGCGGGTTGATGACGGGGATTTTCGCCACGGCCCGGCGCCAATCCCGGAGATTCTCCAGGTATCCGTACCATTCGCCCGGGAAGAAACGGATGATGTAATCTACCGCCTTTCCGAGAAGCCGCGGATGCCCGAAACGGCCGCAGGCAAGATGGCTGGGCGACGCAAGCACGGGCTCGATGCCCCGCTCCCGCAGCAAGGCGGCCAGAATAAGGACATGCTGCAAGTCCTCCGAGTATCCCGTGGCGTACACCAGCCCGGCGCGCCCGCCCGGCGGCAGCATGTCCACGAACGCACGCGCAAAATCGCCCGGCACCGTCGCGCCGGGAAGCAGCCCCGCGAACAGGGCCCTGCCTGCAATGGATTCGTTGAACCCGCCGGGCGCGTCTTCATTGAACTCCGGCGCCATCCAACCCGACGCGGTCGGTATGAGGTCATAGCGCGACATGCCGCGCGGGTGCGGGGTCTCGGCGCGCATGACCTCCTGCACCGGCGCGGAGATGCCGAGCCGGTCCATCAGGCGCGGCTCATTGAGGATGCTCGCCTCCAGTTTCCCCAGCACGTTGTGGATGCCGGTGCAGCACGCGACCGCGTCTTCGTGCTCGGCGGGCGTCAGCACCAGAGCTTCGGGCAAGATGCGCAGCGTGCCGCCCACGTAGGCATCCCACTTGTGATAGCGGAACCGCATCTCCTCGATGAGCGCCTCGAATTGACCGGGCTCCACGGCCAGGGCTTGGATACGCACCGTCACCCTCCCATGTATAACTGGTCAATCATCCGGTTCAGGCCCCAGGCCACCACGGCGAGCCCGATGTACACGGCCCGCTCGACAACGCGCAACGCGGCCGTCCGCGGCGCGGAACGGCCCATGAAGAGGAGTACCTCGTGCCCCACGAGCATCAGCGCGATCGTGCCGGTGTCCAGGATGCCGTGGCGCCAGCCCCAGAAATCACCCGCCACGCCTTCAAGGATCAAGGTGGAAGCGCTCACCACGTAGATGGCAACGCTCCACGCAAGGGCGCTGTCGCGTTCCTGGCAGAGTTGCTGCCGGAACCGGCCCGGCTCGCGCCAGATGTAGAGCGCCGTCGCGACTACCAGCGTGCCCCAGCCCAGCAGGAAGAAGCCCACGGGAATCCACCAGCCGCCTTCGGCGTCGCTCAGCGGGTCCGCCTCGCCCCACAGGCTGCCGCCGAACACAATGCCCGTCGCGAGCGTGAACCCGGCGATGAATTGCGCCCCCGCCACGTTCCTGCGCTCGTAAACGTCGCCGCCCAGCCGTACCCCGAACATCTGTGCGCCGACCTGGCCAAAAACCTTGACGGCCGCGTAGGCCATCACGATATAGAAGGTGACGTAAATGCCCTTGATGCTCGGGTCTCCATAGTAATGAATCACGAGCGCCGTCCATATGAGGGACGCGGCCACCGCCAGCCGCATGAGGCCAATGCCGGGGTGCCGTTCCGTGTACTGGCGCGGATACGACGACACGCGCGTCTGGTGCAAGCCTGCGAGAACCAGCACCCCGCATACCACCAGGACGAAGATCTCGTCATCGCTCATCCCGGCATAGCCGGACAGAAACCGATCCGCCAACCGGTCCATAACATGCCTCCCTCGGGCAACATCGCGCCACGGAAACACCCCGCGCAGCGCCGGCGTTTCAGCCCCCTGCGCCAGCAGAGTATGCGAAATTCCCTTCCCCGGGGTCAATTCTCGGAGGGCCCCCTCGGGAGACGCGTTGGTGCGCTGGCGCGGCGCGCCTTCAGATGCGTCATTCTCCCCGGGGACTGCCCCTGCAGGTCATCCACGGCGCGGACCTCTTGCGCGGCTCGGGAAGTGACAACGAGCGGTAGGCAGGCCTCAGGAGTTGCGGCGGCCGCCGGCTTCCGAGGAGTTCCAGGCGCCTCTTTCCGCGTGGAAGATGTGCGCGGAGATCTCGGGTACCTGCGCGTGAACTACGAACAACGGCGTCGCGGTCACAGCCCGAGCAGTTCGGTGCTGTGGTCGACGTGGCGCGGCATGGGCGCGTGGCTCTCGAAGTCATCCGGAGTGGGCGTGGGATACTCGTTGTCGAAGCAGGCGAGGCAGAAGTGGTCCTTGGGGCAGCCCGTCGCTTCGAGCAGGGCCTCCACGGGCAGATAGGCCAACGAATCGACTCCAAGAAACTCGCGGATTTCCTCTACGCTCATGTTATGCGCGATAAGCTTGGTGCGGTTGGGTGTATCGATGCCGTAGTAGCAGGAGTTGATGATCTTCGGCGAAGCGACGCGGAAGTGCACCTCGCGCGCGCCGCAGCGCCGCAGCAGATTAATGATCTTGCGGGCCGTCGTGCCGCGCACGATGCTGTCGTCGATGAGCACGATGCGCTTGCCGCCGACGGCTTCGCGCGCGGGGTTGAGCTTGATCTTCACGCCGAAGTCACGGATGCCCTGATCCGGCTCGATGAACGTCCGGCCCACGTAATGGTTGCGGATGAAACCCATGTCGAACGGCAGCCCGGACTCGTGGGCGTAGCCCAGCGCCGCGGGGTTGGACGAGTCGGGCACTGCCATGACGAGGTCCGCTTCGACGGGCGCAACGCGCGCCAGGTAACGCCCGAGATTCTTCCGCACGGTGTCGACGCTCTTGCCAAAGATGAAACTGTCGGGCCGCGCCACGTAGATGAATTCGAAAATGCATTGCCGTATGGGCTCTGCCGGGAACGGTTTGCGGGAGTGCAGCCCGTCCTTCGACAAGGTGATCGCCTCGCCGGGCTCGACCTCGCGCACCCATTCGGCGTCGATGATGTCGAGCGCGCAGGTCTCGCTGGCCACCACATACGCGTCGTTGAGCCGGCCGATCCACAGCGGCCGGAAACCGAAGGGGTCGCGGGCGGCCACGATTTCCTCGCCGTTGATGACGAGCACGGAGAACGCGCCCTGCACTCGCTGAAGCGCGTCGATGACCGTGTCGGTAAACGATTCTTCGGAGGATCGGGAGATCAGGTGGAGAATGACTTCGCTGTCGGTGGTGGACTGGAAAATAGCGCCGATCTCTTCGAGACCGTCGCGCAGATGCTGGGCATTGACCAGGTTGCCGTTGTGCGCGACCGCCATGGCGCCGCGCGCATAGTCAACGACGAGCGGCTGCACGTTTTTCAGATTGTTCGAGCCGAAGGTCGAGTACCGGACGTGGCCGATGCCGTGCGTGCCGCGCACGCGCGCGAGCTTGTGCCGCCTGAACACGTCTGAAACCAGGCCGAGGCCGCGGTGGGCAGTCAGGACGCCTTCGTCGGAGCAGACAATGCCCGCGCCTTCCTGGCCCCGGTGCTGGAGCGCGTACAGGCCCAAATAGATGAGGTTCGGCGCCTCGGCATGGCCATGAACCGCAAAGATGCCGCATTCGTCGTGCAGATGGTCGTCCGCCTCTTCCGGCACGCAGCGATGCCGGTATACGGGCGGCAAACGCCGCGTCCTATGGGCCGCGCGCGGGTCGAGCATCGTCAGAGTTCCCTCTTCCCCGTTAACAAGGTAAACGCTTCCAGGTATTTCGCGCGGGTCTTCGCGACAATATCTTCGGGCAACGACGGCTGGGGCGAGTTCTTGTCCCAGCCCGTCGTTTCCAGGTAGTCGCGCACGAATTGCTTGTCGAAACTGGGCGGATTGCGCCCGGGCGCGTACTGGCTGGCCGGCCAGAAGCGCGACGAGTCCGGCGTGAGGATTTCGTCGGCCAGGACCAGCGCGCCGCCGGCCACGCCGAACTCGAGCTTGGTGTCGCACAGAATGATCCCGCGCGCGGCGGCGATATCGCGAGCGCGGCGGTATACGGCGATGGCGGCGGCGCTTGCGCGTTCGTTCCATTCGCGGCCAATGATTTCCCCGGCCTGCCCGGGCGAAATGTTGATGTCGTGGCCGTCGGTGGCCTTGGTCGCGGGCGTGTAGATAGGCTCTTCGAGACGGTCGGCCTCGCGCAGCCCCCCGGGCAGCCGGATGCCGCAGACCGCGCCATGTTGTTTGTATTCCTTCCAGCCGCTGCCCGCCAGATACCCGCGCACGACGAATTCAACCGGGAACATCTGGCATTTGCGCACGAGCATCGAGCGCCCGGCCAACTGGGCCGCATAGGGCTGAAACTGGGCCGGAAAATCGGCCACCTGTGCCGAGATCAGGTGATTCGGCACGATATCGGCCACTTGCTCAAACCACCACAGCGAAAGCTGCGTGAGGATACGGCCCTTGTCCGGAATGGGCACGGGGTTTACCCAGTCGAAAGCGGAAAGGCGGTCCGTCGCGACGATCAGGAGCCGGTCGCCAAGGTCGAAGATATCGCGCACCTTTCCCCGCGCATTCGCCTTGAGGCCCGGAAAACTCGTTTCGTACAACGCAGTCGTGTTCATGGGGTCCCCCTTCCATAGAAGGTTTCCTGCAAGTACGCTTTGTTCGTTTCGAGTACGTCTTCGAGCAGAGCGCGGCAGCCCGTCGCGTTCGGCATGAGCGGATGCGCCAGCAGCGCCTGGTACGCCGTTTCGCGGTCGCCGGTCACCGCCGCCTCGACCGTCAGCGTCTCATAAGCCTTGACCTGCTGCATCAGCCCGCGGATTACCGGCTCCGGCGCGGCCTGCGGGATGGCCGCCGCCCCCGAATTCGTGATGATCGCGGATACTTCGACGGAGGCATCGTCGTCAAAGGACGGCACGGCGCCCTTGTTGCGGCAACAGACGATTTGCCGGTTGCCCAGGTTGTTCTCGACGGCCTCGAGCAGGTTGAACGCGGCGGTCGAATAGTGTGCGCCGCCGCGCTTGCTCAGTTCCGGCGGCTTCTCCCGCGTCCGCGGGTCCTGATACCTGGCAAAGAGCGCCTTCTCAATCTCGACGACCTCTTCTCCGCGGGTCTTGGGCTTCGCCTGCAAGGTGCGCAGGACCGTGTCCGTCGAGTAGTAATATTGCAGGTAGTAATTGCAGAACATGCCGAGGCTCTTCATGGCGGCGATCATGTTCTCGCGCGTGTCTTCTTCTTCCCATTCGTCCCGGGCGTGCTCGAAGAACTTCTCGAGCACGGCCTGGGTGATGTCTTCTCCGCGGCGCGCGAACCGGCGCACCCATGAGAGGTGGTTCAGCCCGACGTAGTCGAGTTCGTAGTCGTCCCATGCGCCGCCGAGATGCTTCACGATGTCCATGATCATGCCGATGGGCACATTGCACAGGCCGACGGTGCGAATCGCGCTGTGCCGCAGCACCGCTTCCGTGTTAATGCCCGCGGGATTCGTGAAATTGACCAGGAACCCGTTCGGCGCAAGCGATTCCATGACGCGGGCGATGTCCAGAATACGCGGGATCGTGCGCAACGCGCAGGCGAAGCCGCCCACGCCCGTCGTTTCCTGGCCGATCAGGCCGTGGCGCAGGCCGAGTTTCTCGTCGGCGATGCGCGCCTGCATGCCGCCGACGCGGATTTGCGTGACGACGTAGCGCGCGCCGCGCACGGCCTCGCGAAGGTCCGTCGTTACCCGGATGCCGATGCCGACGCCGTGCGCTTCGGCCATGCGCCGCGCAAACGCGGCGTTGATGCCAAGCCGCTGCACGTCGAGGTCCATCAGCCAGACTTCCGAAACAGGGATGCGTTCGAGCCGCAGGAAAAGCCCGTCCAGAAGTTCGGGCGTATAGGAACTGCCGCCGCCGATGACTGTTAATTTCATATGGGCTTCCCGAGACGCAGGAGGTCTTCGAGCACAATTGTAACCTGTTACAGAACAATGAGTTACAGAAATACCGGCTTCCGCATGCTGTGGGCTATATCATAACGTGACGCACGGCGTAATTCAATGTGCGGCGCGGATAGCGCGTGGCGCTCAGTCCCGGTCTTCGACCAGCGACGCGGCCTCTATCAGGCCGAGATAGTGGTCTAAAGTGCCATCGTCAAGGCAGCATTCGATGATGCGGCGGCCCAGCGGCATCAGGTCCACTTCCAGATAGGCGCGCAGTTGCTCGTGGAAGAATTCGCGGAGGATGCCCGCGCCGCGGTCATAGGCCGCTTCGCCAACCTCCGGCTGTGTCTCCACCTGCAGCATCCAATGTTCGAGCGTGTGGCCTTCGACCATGACCGTATCGAGCGCGTAACCCAGGAGCGGACATCGCGCGGGGACCACCTGTTTCGGTGTAAACCAGGCCCCGCCGCGCCGCGCCAGGTATTCACGCGCGACCCACTGCGGCATGAACCCGACGTGCCACGCGCCAATGTACTGGTTCGGGCACAGGATGTACCGCACCTCGGGTGTGCTCAGGATCTGGTCGAGCAACAGGTTCGCCTGCTCGACGCGGCGCCCGGTGGCGAAGGGCCAATAGGAGCCTACCCCCTCGGAACTCATGCCCTCGGAATCAACGATACTCGGGTTATCGTGGCCGCGCGGCGCTACCAGCCGCCACAGCCACGCCAGCGCGGGCGGCAGCACGTGGAACAGGCCAAGAATGCCATAGGAAGGCGCGGCAGCGGTGCATGGCGGCGTGCGCACGCCGAAACTCCGTATGTCCACGCGCACGGGTCCGCTGACCACATCCGGAACGGCCTGACGCGGCAGGACCACGCGCGGATTGGGGCAGCGCTGACCCGGCTTGTCTTCAATGTGGTCCCAGATCAGCGCCGTCCCCCCTGGCGCCACGTCGATATTCAGGAAGAGCAGGGGATATTTCGAATGGACGGTGACTGCTTCCAGATGCGGGTCAATGCCATAGTGCGTGATGTGGTTGGTGCGGACAAACCAGGCGTCTTCCGCGTCCATCAGCGCCAGCTTGCCGTCGCCGCGGTCGAGCGACGGGTGGCACAGCGCCATGTCGTCCGTGACGGGCCTCAGGTCGCACGCGCGCGGCAGGACCAGGTGGCGCTTTTCGCCCGTAACGGTGTTGACGCCGAGCAGGAGCCGCCCGTCGGTTTCGCGGTGAATGTGTTCGAGCATTTCGCTCTTGCCGCCGCCGCTGGCCCCTTCATGCATGATCGTGACCTGGTTGTCGTACGGCGTCACGACGCGCACCGTCGAGCAGTGCGCGGTGATCCAGTCCTCCTCCTCGCCCAAATGGATAAGCACGCCGTAGACGCCTTTTTTCGCGCTCGGGCCCGGATACAGGTTGTAGCTGAACAGTTCGTAGAGACTGCGCGTACGGTTGTGCACGACGACCTGTCTGCCGCCGAAGTGCGTATGCCGGAACGGCGGCGCGACATAGATCACCGACTTCGGCGAGAACCGCTCGGGCGGTTCCGCCAGTATCCCCTGGAGCAGCGCCAGGCCGAACGCGAAAAAGCCCGCGTTCGCGGGCGCGATGACCATCGAATCCACGCCCTTGCCGGGCGCGCCCGCCACGAAGAATAAGACGGCCAGTTCCTGGGTTTTCAACCACGCAAAGGTCTCTTCGCGAACTGCGCCGAAGTCCCTCTGAAACCGCTCCTGGAAACGCGGCTTGTCCGTCGGCGACGCATCCGCGACGAAGAGGCAATCCGGGTCGCGGCGGCGCATGTACGGCTCGGGGTAGTTCGCGGCGATACCGTTGCGGGCGCGGCACACGCGCGCCTCGACGGCCCGGCCCTTCCCAGGCACGTCATAGGCAACCTCATGCCAGCCGTTGACCGCGTCGCGACAGGCCAGGTCCGCGAGTTGCTCCACGCTGCCCGCCAGATGGTATCCCGGGCACGCGGCCAGCACCTCCGCCGCTTCGAGGGGCACGCTGCACCGCACAGGTTCAAACCAGGTGGTCATCCGTTGCTCCTTACCCGCGCGGAGACAGGGTCAAGGCTCGGCAGATAAACGCCGCGGCGCGGGATTTGTTCAGCACGTAAAAATGCACACCCGGCACGCCGTGTTGCACCAGTTCCTCAACTTGGCGCGCCGCGTAGTACACGCCGACCAGGAACTGGCCCTCCTCGTCCGGGTGCGCTTCCAGGCGTTCGATGAGCTTTGGCGTGAGCGAGGCGCCGCACATCGACGTGATGCGCTTGACCTGCGCCAGGCTCGTCACGGGCAGGATGCCCGGCACCACCGGCACGTGGATTCCGTCGCGCTCGCAGCGGTCCTGGAAACGGTAGAAATCGTCGTTGTCGTAGAACAGCTGCGAAATGACCGCGTCCGCGCCCGCGTCCACCTTCTTCTTGAGATATTCGAGGTCCGCTGCGCGGCTGGGTGATTCCGGGTGCATCTCGGGATAACCCGCCACGGCTACGCTGAACACCGGAAATTCACCGCGAATCAGGCGTACAAGCTCTTCCGCGTGTTGCAGGCCGTTGGGATGCGGCTGAAACGTGCGGTCGCCCCCGGGCGGGTCGCCGCGCAAGGCGACGATGTAGGGGATGCCGAGTTCCTGCGCCCGCAGCAAATACGCGCGCAGGCCATCGCGCGACGCGCCCACGCACGTGAGGTGCGTCGCGACCGGCAGCGCGGGATACTCCCGCATGACGCGGGCAAGCACTTGCAGGGTGCGGTCGCGCGTCGAACCGCCCGCGCCGTAGGTACACGTGATGAACGCCGGGTCGCAACCCGCGAGTTCCTTCAGGTGCTGAAACAGATTGTCCAGCCCTTCTTCCGTCTTGGGCGGAAAGAGTTCAAAGGACAGGGCCAGAGCCCGCCGCCGGTAAATCTCGGATAGTGTTAGATACGCCATGCCGTGTTTCGTCTCTGCCCCAATGCGCGCGTCATTGTAGTGGCCGAAACCGGCTTGCGCAACTGCATGGCGCGGTCGCGGGGCCGCGGCGGGTCCCGTTGCGCATCCCGGCGAAGTTTCACCGCGCCGCCGGTTTGTGTCATGATTCAGGGCAGGGTGTGCGTTCTACCATAGAACACCGCGCCATGGTACATTCCGATGGGTACAGGATGAAACCCGTTTCACCAGGCAGACCATATAGCCTCGCGCGCGCGGCAGCCACGCTGGCCGTTCTGGGCGCCGCGGCGGCCGTGTTCGCACAGGATTCGCCGCCGCACGGACCCGTTCCCTGGCTCGACTGGGTCGCCGAACGCATGGCCTTCGCCCTGACCGAGGCCGCACCCGCCGGAACGCCCGAACCCGATGAAACCGAGCCGCCGCCTTCGGGCGATACCGCCGCCGAATTGGCCCGGTTGAGCCATGAATTGCGTGAAGTGCGCTCCGAACTGCGCTATCTGCGGTCCACGCTGGACTATTACATCGAGGACGTCGTCGGCAAACTTCAGGACGAGAACGCGCAGCTGCGCGCGGAATTACAGCGTGTGTATGCCCTGCAGGCGTCCGCGCCGGACTCCGTATTCCCGGCCGTGCCCCGCCCGAGCGACGACCTCGTGGCCGAGGTGCTCGGCGAGACCGTCGAACGGATGCTCGACCGGGCCGGCGAACCGGCTCCGGGAACGGCAGGCTCCGGCGCCGCTCCAGACGCCGACGGCGCGGGGCAGACCCCGGATGACGCGGCTATCGCCGTCCCCGAACCGTTTTCTTATGAGGTCATTGCGGAATGGGGCCGCGAACCCGAAGACGACGCCGTGCTGCGCGGGGAGGCGTCCTCGCTGAAGGGAATGGTGTGCCTCGTGCCACGGCACAGCAACCGCGAGGACATCATTGCGCTCGGGCGCGACCTCCGGATGGAACTCGACGCGTACGATAACATCAACGTCGAGGTTTTCGATGAAGAACACGCCGCGCGCACCTTCGCCGAAACCAGCGTGTCCGCCGGACCCGAGCATCGCGTGCTCAGTATCTCGAAACACCAGGCCAGCGGACGCGACACCATCGTCTACTTCGAGAACGGTATCGCGAAGGAAGTCCCTGCGGATACCCCCTGAGCCCCCGGAAAACCGGAGTCAAAGCATCCTTCGTTTCCCTTGGCCTCGCGTGTGAGTTCGGCATCCCACCGCTCAGTGCCGTCTTGTGCTCGGGCTTTTTCCTTTTTATCGATATGTACCGGCCTTGATGACGCCCCAGAGTCGCGTTTTTCGCATATATCCTGTTTTGTGGAATGGCTATTGACGAAAACTGCGCTTTTATGGTACTTATGAAGTGTGAAGTTCGTAAACAGCTGGAGTGCCGTCAGGATGTCACTACGGCTGGAAGCGCCGTGCCTGTATCCGTGCGTTGTTCCCAGCACGGTCGAAGATTCCCCGCGCCCAGTCGCCCGCATCGTGCGGGCGCGGGCACATTCGCCATTGTCAGCAATAAGGAGACCGGGTATGAGAAACAGAGGCTTCACACTCATCGAACTGCTGGTGGTTATCGCGATCATTGGTATCCTGGCCGCCATTCTGCTTCCCGCGCTGGCGCGGGCCCGCGAGTCCGCGCGCCGGGCCAGTTGCCAGAACAATCTGAAAGAACTCGGGCTCGTATACAAGATGTATGCAAACGAGGACCCCGGCGAGCGATTCCCGACGAACAATGTGTACGGCTGCAAGCCTTGGGAAGACAATCCGCTTATCGGCGAATTGGACCCCGAGTTCATTGTCAACACTATCCAGGTTTATCCCGAGTACCTGAATGATCCCGGCATCACGCTGTGTCCTTCTGCTACGACGGGCAGCGACCCCGCGGTGGTCTATGACGAGGCCAATGACCTGGCACAGGTCTGGAACGGGACTTCCTTCGCGCCCACGGAGGGCGTGCCCAACACGCGTTTCTATCCCTGCGAGACGGACAGCGGCACGACCAGCTACCTCTATCTTGGCTGGGCGACCGTGCTTCCGGGTCTCACGAACAAGGATGTGCCCGGCGGCGTCGACGCCACAGGCGCGCTTACTTGGTTGCTGACCAACAACCCCAAGCTGGTTTCGGTTCTCTTTTCCGTGTTCAATGTTGTGTACGGACTCACGGACAACGTAACTCAGCCCAATAACCTCGCCGAAATCGATGCTCTCATTCGCAAGCTGGATGACGACATCCAGAACGCGGATGGCTTCGGAACGACCCTTTACCGGTTCCGCGAAGGCATCGAGCGGTTCCTGATTACGGACATCAATAACCCGGCGGCGGCGAGCAAGGCGCAAAGCACGCTTTGGGTGCAGTGTGACTGGGTGAGCGCCGACGTGGGACAGGAATTCAACCACGTGCCCGGCGGCTCGAATGTCCTGTACATGGACGGACATGTCGACTTCATTCGCTATCCCACCCTCTGGCCCGTGAACCGGACCATGGGCTGGATGCAGTCGGAGCCGTTCCAGGACCTGCTGTAACCGGCATTCCGCGGCGTAAAAATAACGGGCAGGGCGGCCGGTCTGGCGCAGATTGGCCGCCCCTG
>JAGMZX010000077.1 GCA_018005585.1 Candidatus Hydrogenedentota bacterium
AGGCAGGCCACGCCTGCCAGAACCACGGCGCTGAACCACACCATCGCTTTGCGCATCTTCCTGCTCCAAGTGCCGGCAGGGTCCCGCCCCTTGCGTCAGGGGGAGCGCGCCCTGCCGTCCGTAGTCATTGGACTGCCGCTGTGTGGTTCCGGTTGCGTCCGGACGGGCGGGAGCAGGGCGGGGCAAGCCGCTTCTTGCGTCTCATTCGAAGTAGCGGTAATTGAAGCGGCCCGGCGGCGCGGCGTCGCCATTCACGGTGAATTCGGCGATGTTGCCCTCGCGCATGATGTTATCGGCCCACTTGAACTCGATATCGAGGGGTGTGTCCGCTGTCAGGCCGAGTGCTGCGCGCGGAATGGCGAGTTCCAGTTCCTTTTCCTTGACAGCATAGGCCGCCTGCCCGGCCGGCGCGCATGCGAAGTCGCCGCCGGCCCGTTCAAGGATGCAGGCGTGTGTCGGCGGCGTGACGCGGTTGAGCACGAAATCGAAACCCTCCCAGCCGGTCTCGTGGTCGCGGTCGGTATCCAGGAATAGCATCATCCAGTGGGGCTCGACGCGCAGGCTGATGTAGTTTCGTGTCCGTGCATAGAAATAGAAGTTCTCCGCGTCGCGCGCCACCTTGAGCACGGCGAAATCGTTGCGGCCCGACCGGTTCAAAAACCGGCCGGCCGTTCCCCAGCCCGGGTGATCCCGGAATACGGGGTCGCCCGTGTGATCGCGGTACTCCGGCGTCACGTCCTGCCAGTCGCCGAAATCGCCGTCGATGGCGATGGTCTTCGGTGGACCCGCGGCGGGCTGGGGGCGCACGCCCTTGAATCGCCGGATATTGGCGATCATCTGGTAGTAGTAATTGTCGCCGTGTCCGCCGCGCATGGGTTCGATGTCGCGGCTGTGCTCCTGGTCGAACTCGTCCACGAAGATGACCGGCGCCTGCACCCCGTTGAACTCGTTCAACCGCATGGCGACCCACTCGTTCCAGCCCGTAATGAAAACGAATTCCGGGTCGATTTCGAACACGCGCCGCCACTGCTCCTCGAAGTTGTAGCCGTACAGCACTGCGTCCGGTTTCTGGTCCGCCGCGCCGTCGCGAAAACTGCGCCCGCGCGCGCCCGGCTCGCTCATCGAGGCAAGCCGGTCGCCCACGGCATTCTGCGCGACGCCTACGGTCATCTGCTCAGCCTCGCCCCCGGCGTTCCGGAATATGTGCTGCGGGAAGACTTCGAGCCAGCCCCACTGGCCGGGCCCGTCCGGCCCGGTGAAGTAGGAGGGGACGGGCTTGCGAAACGTGAAGAATGCGCGGAGTGCGTCGTCAACCCGCGTGGGGTCGGCGAGAATCAGCGGCTTGCCCTCCCACTGGAACCAGAGTTCCGGGTAGACGCCGGGCCCGTACAGGTCGCGGTGCAGTTCGCGCACCACATTGGCCGGGTCGCCAAAGGGGCACAGGAACGCGATTTGCGGCGTGCGGGAACCGGCGGCGCGCACCTCAGTGAAGGCCTTGCACAGCGCGAGATAGTTGTCCTTGTACGTCGTCTGGTTGGTCACGTCGAAAATAACGACATCGGCGCCTGCGTCGGCCAGCATGCGCGCGTGCTGCTTGAGCACGTATGCGTCGTCGGACAGATAGTAGCCGAACAGCGGTTCGCCCCAGTGGTGAAACGCATGCATGGGCCCCCAGGCCGCGTTATCCGGCTCCTGCATGGCGTTCGGATTCTTCTTGAGAATTCTGGTGATGTCATGCGGGCCGGACTGGCCGTGCGCGCCCAGCCACAGGAAGTAGAAAATGCCCACGTACTTGCCGTCGCGCGGGTCGCCGGCCTCGGCGTGCGTGGGCAGGCGGCGCCCGAGGTTGTCCACCGCTTCCCAGGTGTCGCTGAACACGTCCGTCTGCGGCTCATCGCACCAGACTTGCGCGGAAAGCGCGAGCAGCGCCGCAAAGAGGATTCTGAAGCCGTCTCGTTGCACGCCGTTGTTTCCTTCTATCACCGTGCCCGTACGTGTGCTTGCGCTCAGACCCCTCAGTCTTTCACGCCCGTTTCCCGGCCCGATTTGCGCTGCGAGAAGAGCCACTGCAGCGCTTCCTCGTGCGCATAGGCCTGGTCCCACGAATTATGGCCGGTGCCCTCGAATTCCGTGTAATGCACGTCGCCGCCCGCTGCCTTCACCCGCTCGACCATCTCGCGGCTGCATCGCGGCGGAACGGTGTCGTCGTCCGCGCCGTGAAAGGCCCAGATCGGGACCGTTGCGAGTCGTTCAATGCGGTCCTCAAACGTGCCGAAGTATTTCCCAATCGCTCTCTTCGAGATCAGCGAAATGTCCATCACGTGACCGCCGCCGCAAATCGGCATGAGGGCCGCGAACGAGTCCGTTTTCATGGCGCCCCAGAGCCATGTGCCATAGCCTCCCATCGAAATGCCCGTAAGATAAACGCGGTCCCGGTCGATGTTGTATCGCTCCTTCGCCTGCTCCATCGCCGCCTCGATGTGCTCCAGCACCTCGCTCCAGAACAGGTCGCGCGGGCACTGCGGCAGCAGCACCACCGCGGGAAAGCGCTCAGGATGCTGCTGGAGCGCGGGACCGATGCCGACCGTCGTTTGCAGCAGGCCATCGTCGCCCCGCTCGCCGGAGCCGTGCAAAAACACCACCAGTGGCCAGGCCTGGTCGGCCGTGTAGTCCGGCGGCAGCCACACGGCCACCGGACAGACCGTCCCGCGCTTTTCTATGGGCATGCTTGTAAAGGAAACGGCCGTGTTGCTCATGGCGGATACTGCATCCTCTTGCGTTGCCGGCGCGGCCGAAAGTGCCGCGCAAGCGGCGCAACCGTACACGATGATCGTTACTCGTTGCATCACAGGTATCCTCTTTGCCAGTGGGCGTAACAATACCGGGGGTGCGCGCCGTTTGCAACGGGCGGGTTTCTTGCCAGGCCCAATAGCGTGTGCTAGAGTAAGGGGCAAACCTGCAAGTGGCGTTTCCCGCATGAAGCTGGAGGGTTGTCTCATGCACAAGATAGTCGTCGTAACCTCGGTAGTGGTACTCCTGGCAGGAGCGGTTCAGGCGCAGGGGATCGCGGGCAAGAAAATCGAGTTGCAGGCGGGCGGGCAGCGCAGTGTCAGCGTGCCTGTCAGTCTGCCCTGGGACGGACCCGCGGAACTCGAGGGGGTGCTCCAGGTCCGCGAGAACGCGACGGGCGAGGTTTTCCCCGCCACTCTGTGCGGCGGGCAACTGATCTTCATTCCGGACGGCGCGATGCCGAAGACGACGCATGAGTACACCGTCGAAGTAGAGTCCGACCCGCAAGGCGCGCACGTGGACCGCGTGCGCATCCAGCAGAAAGGGCAGGAGCCGGTGCTCGAGGTGTACATCGAAGGCGCGCTTTTCACCGCGTACCACTATTCGAACGACAACAAGAAGCCTTTCTTGTGGCCGATGAACGCCGACGGCGGCGTCTCCGTCACGCGCGATTACCCGATGGCCCCGATTGACATCAAGATGGCCGAGGACCATCCGCATCACAAATCCGTGTGGAGCGCCTACGGCGACATCCGCCTGCCCGGCGGGGAAGGCGTGGACTGCTGGGCCGAAGGCGATAACTCGGGCTTTCAGCACAGCGGCGAGGTAACCTGGGGTTCCGGCGACGCTTACGGCTGGATTCGCGCGGACAATGTCTGGCAGGACAAGGACCACAACCCGATCGTGCGCGAGCAGCGCGAGTATCGCTTCTACGCGACGCCGCCGCGCGGTCGCCTGTTCGATGTCGCGGTCACGTTTACCGCCGAATACGGCGAGGTTACGTTCAAGGACACAAAGGAGGGCGGTATCGTCGCCGTGCGCATGCGCCCCGAGCTCTCCTATCGCAGCGCGGTCATCACAAATGCCGCGGGCGACGAAGGCGAGGCCGCCTGCTGGGGCAAACCCTCGCCGTGGTGCGACTTCTCGGGCGAGATGCCCGAGCACGGCTGGCTCGGCTTGACGGTTTTTGACTCTCCGTCCAACATGCGCCACCCGACTTCGTGGCACGTGCGACAGTACGGACTCATGGGCGCGAATTGCTTCGGCTATTCCTATTTCAACGAGAAGGACTACAACAAGGGGCTAATCCCCGAGAACGGCGACTTCGTGCTGAACCAGGGCGAAAGCGTCACGTTCCACTACCGGGTCTACGTGCATAACGGCGACGTCAAGCGCGCCCGCGTCGCGGACCGCTACGCCGACTACGCAACGCCGCCTCAGGTGCGCTGGCTGGACTGAGGCGCGCGGCGGCGCCAGGCCGCCACCTGGAATAAGGCGATACCCGCGGCCACGGCGGCGTTCAAGCTGTCGAGGCCGCCAGCCAGGGGAATCTTAACGGACGCGTCGCAGGCCTTGCGCACCACGGGCCGGACACCGGACGTCTCATTCCCGACAACCAGCGCGCAGCGGGCCGGCCATTGCACATCGAATACGTTGTCAGGCGCTTTCGGCTCCAGGGCATAAGCCCAGAACCCGGCGTCGCGCAGCGCGTGAATGCCCTGTGCGACGTTCTTGCAGCAGATCAGCGGCAGTTGCAGCGCCGCGCCCGCGCTCGCCCGCACCACGGACCCGTCGACCAACGCGCCGCCGCGCGCGGCGAGCATCACTGCCGTAGTTCCGGCCCCGGCGGCCGTGCGCAACAGCAACCCGAGATTCTTCGGATGTTGCACCTGGTCCAGCACGAGTACCGTCGCGGTGACGGGACACGCCGCGAGGAACGGTTTGAGGGTGGCATAGGAGACCGGACTCAGCGCCGCCGCCACGCCCTGATGGTCCCTTACGCCCGTGAGCGCGTTGAGCCTCGCTTGGGGCACGAAATCGAAGGGCAGTGCCGCCGCGCGAGCGGCTCCAAGCAAGGCGTCGCACGCCTGCGCGCGCGATTCGGCCGCAAAGTAGAGCCGGTTGATGCGCTCCGGCGTCTGCAATGCCTCGCGCACCGGTTTCACACCCCAGACTATTTCGCCCGCCATCGCACCGGACCTCCACGATAGAGCTCACTATGCCTTCTTCCGCGCGCGCGAAACGGCCCGCCCGTATTCCAGGACTGTTCATGGCCGGCGCGCGTGCTCTACAATACGCGAATCGAGTGCCGGGTGTCGCCCGTCAAATCCGGAAGGTGAAAGTGTTGGAACACACCAGCCCCGCCCGAGGGCGGAATATCCATTCGCGCGCCGGTGTTTCGCGCACGCTCCTTGCAGTCGTGCTCCTGCTGCTGGTTCTATGTGCCGCCGCGGTGCGCGCGTACCGCTTGGACCGGCTCTCGTTCTGGGGGGATGAATATTGGGGCTGCGTGGCGGGCCTCGGCGCGCCCACCGCCGCGGAGTATTGGGATTTCGTGCAGTTGCTCGGGACGAATCAGCCGCCTCTTTTCCCGATGCTCATGTATGGGTGGGCGCGGCTTATCGGCTCCACGGACTTGGCGCCGCTGCGCTTGCTGCCGTTGCTGTTCGGGCTGCTCACGACACCCGTGGCTTTCGGCATCGGAGCGCGCGTGTACGGGCGCAGGGCGGGCGTGTTCGCGGCCGGGTGCGTGGCGTTCTCAATCATGCACATCTGGTATTCGCAATCCGTGCGGCCTTACGCACTCATGCTTTTGCTG
This sequence comes from Candidatus Hydrogenedentota bacterium, assembly GCA_018005585.1. NCBI lineage: Bacteria > Pseudomonadati > Candidatus Hydrogenedentota > Candidatus Hydrogenedentota bacterium. The sequence continues at coordinate 5,609 of JAGMZX010000077.1, forward strand.
GCGTGCGTTTCTCTGTACGCGCTGCTGCGGGTGCTGGACCACGGGTCGCGGCTGTGGGCGGCCGTGGCGCTGGCGGCCAACCTGCTGGGCGTGTTCACGCACTGGTTTCTCGTACTATTGATCGGCATCGAATCGCTGGCGTTGTTCTTATTCCGTCCCGGTGGGCGCTGGCGCGCCGTGGCGTGGACCGCCTTGCACGCTCTCTGGCTGGTACCCTTGGCCGCGTACCTGATGAGCCGTCCCCCCATGAACGTGGACTTTGAGAATTCACTGGAACTGTGGCACGTGCGCGACGCCCTGCTGGTTGAGGCGGTTTCCGATTACCGTCCCACGTTGCCGCAACGCCTGGTTGACGACGGGTCGCCGCGAGGCCGGATACTTGCGGGGGCGCACGCTGTCTTGTCGACAGGCACGGAAATCCTCTCGGCCATTGCACTTCTCTGGCTTGCGGTAGAGGTGCTGCGCATCCCGCGGGCCCGGCGTGCCGGTGATGCGGCGCAAGTGCGCCGGGGGCGCCTGGCCTCGGTGTTGTTGCTTGTTGCCGTGACGCCGGTGGCGGCGCTGGCGCTGCTGCAATACGCGCTGCACCTGCCGTTTCTGTGGCCCCGCTACACGTTGTACGGGTCCGTGGCGCGGTATGTTGCCATAGGCGGCTGGATCGGGGGCATGCGGGCGCGTACGGCGCGTTGGAGTCTCTACGGCGCGGCGGCGCTGTGCCTTGGCTATCAACTGGTCCTGTTTCTTCCAGCGGTTACCCGTACCGACTATCTGGGCGTGCGGGACTGCCTCCGCGCAATTGCGGGGCCTGAGGACATTATTCTGACGGATGGGTATGCCTCGGCATGCAATCTGCAGTATCACCTGGGTCCGTGCGACCCGCCGTTGTTTTTCGCCAACAGTCCGCAGGTAGTGTGTGATGTGTGCGTGTGGCGGCTTGGCCAGTGCCGGGAAGGAAAGGGAGACACCAGACGCGGCGGAACCGTGTGGTTCGTCCGCAATCAGAACTGGATGCAGGGGCGGCTGTGGGACTTCGAGCGGGAATTGATGGACCACGGGTTGATCCCTCATTGCCGCGAGTTTCCGGGCACGGAAGGGCTCATCTTGTACGAAATCACCTGCGGCCTTGCCTGCGACGTCACATACCAGGACATCGTACCGCCCATTCCCGCGCCGGAGCCAGTTGAAGTGCTGGATTTTCTGGAACTGGTTCTGGCGAATCCGGCTCAGGTCGGCCTGACCAGCCTGGACGTGCGCGAGCGCGCACTGCGTCTGGCGGGAACGAATCCCGTGGTGATAGACAATCCGGTTGACACCATTATCATGATGCTCCTTGCCGCGGGCGATATCCGATTGGGCGATACGTCAGCGCGCCTGTGGGCCGAGTATGAGGCAACGCCCGAGGCCGCGTTCCTGTCCGGGCTTGCCCGGGCTGTAGCGGGCGATTTGGCGGACGCGGGGGAAGCTTTCGGCCGGGCGCTGGCCGGCAGGAGCAGTCCGGTCGTGAAACCCTGCGGCCCTTTCGCGGCGGCGCTGCGGCGCGGCGACTACGCCGCCGCATACACTGCGGCGGAACGCCTCCGCCGCAGCGGTCATCCCTGGGGCGTCAAGCTTCGAGAGACCGTGCGGCGGCTGCGCAGCCCGGAATCGTGCCTGTTGCCGCTGGGTGTCCTGCCTGTCGACGGCGGGGACTATGAACGGCTTGCGCGGGATTTCGCCGCGCCGCCCAAATGCACGGGTTGGCATGCGCGGGCAAACCACGCCATCTCGGAAGTGTTGAACATCATGGGAAGAACGGACGAAGCCCTGGATTTCGCACGGCGCGCCGCGCATAACCAATTGGTGGAGTCGTACGCGCGCGCCCGGCTACGCGACCTCGAAATGCGCGGCTCGGCGCCCGCGCCGCCGGGCACATGACCGGCACATGCTGGCGGGGCGCGCCTGGTATCGGTATGATTCTCTAACCGGTGATGCGCCGGAGGACGGTCATTGTGAGCACGGACACGACATCCGACGACACGCTGATATTTTCCGACGTGCATCTGCGCGTCACGGAGCCCGGTCGCACGCGTGAGTTCGCCGCGTTTCTCCGCGCAATTGACACGCACCAATTCCGGCGTGTTATCTGTCTTGGCGATCTCTTCGATTTCTGGTTCGAGTACCGCCATGTCATTTTCTCGGATTATTTCGAGGTGCTGCGCGCTTTCGCCGAATTGCGCGACGCGGGTGTCGCGTTGCATCTCATTTGCGGTAATCACGATTTCTGGGCAGGCCGTTTCCTGCGCGAGTCGCTGGGGTTTCACATTCACCTGGAGACGGAACTGCCGTTTGGCGATAAACGCGCCCGGCTCGTGCACGGCGACGGCATCAATCCGAACGACTGGAAATACCGCTTCTACAAGCGCATTGCACGCAATCCGTTTGTCGTCTGGGCATTCCGGCAATTGCATCCGGACTGGGCCATGGCGCTCGCGCGCGCGGTCAGCCACGGCAGCCGCACGCTGTACAAGGTCGTCGATCCCGCAAACGGCCCGGAAGCCCAATCGCTGCGGGAGTATGCATGCGGCGTGCTTGCGCGCGGAGAGGCCGATATCGTGATCTGCGGCCATGCCCATGCCGCGACGCTCGAGGAGCACCCAACACCCGGCGGCACGGGCCTGTACCTCAATCCCGGCGACTGGCTCGAGAACCGCGCCTTTGCCGTTTGGGACGGGGAGAGTTTCCGCTTGCGGCAGGGCATGCCCTGACGCGGCGGCTTCACGCCCAAAAGCGCCGGCCCTCGTCGAGCATCGCGAGGTAGTTGTCCACGGGGACGTAATTGGCCACGCTGTTACCCGTGCCCAGGCAGTACCCGCCGCCCGGCATACACGCCTCTAGGGTCTCGCGCACGCGGCGGCGCACTGAGTCCTCGTCCGCGCGGCACAGAAAATCCATGTCGATCCCGCCCAGCAAGGCGATGCGATGGCCGTACCTGCGCTTCGCTTCGGTCACAGGCTCGATTGCGTCCTCGAACGAATGCTTCGCGTCGATCCGCACGTCTTCGATCAGGTCTTCCATGGTCAGATCGAGGTTGCCGCAGGAGTGCAGGAGATAGGGACGGCCCGCGTCATGGGACATCCGCGCCATGAGCTTGTGCCCGGCCAGCACGAACTCGCGCAAGTCCGCGGGCGCGAGCAGGGTGCCGCCGCGAAAACCCATATCATCGCTGCCCCAGACGATCTTGACCCGGTCGAATTGCAACAGACGCGCCAGGAACACGCGGTAGTATTCGAGCAGGCGCTGCGCGATCGCTTCCACGAGGCCGCGCTGCTCGCACAAGGCGAGGCAGCAAGTCTCGTAGCCCATGAGCCAGGTCAGATGCTCGGCGAAATGGGCGAACCCGCCGCTGCCCATGATGCACATGTTCTCCGGCAGGTGCTCCTCAAACCATTCCAGTCCTTCCGTCGATGCCTGCGCCGCATCCGGCCAAGGGTACCGCTCGAACGATTCCCAGCTGGTGACCGGCCCTGCGTGCATGTTCACGAAATTGCGGCCGTTCTTGCGTTCGAGCGGCGCGGTGTCCTCGGCCCTGACGTAGTGCAACGGCCATTCCTGGCGCTCGAGGCTCCAGCGCACGTAGTCATAGCCCAGAAATGATTGCAGGATGATTTGTTTCCGATGCCCAAAGTAACGGTCGCCGCGGTCCAGCTCCTTGCACAGGCCAAACCCCTCGCAGACTGCGTCCTGGACCTCCGGGTCGAGGAACAACTCGATATGATGAACCCGCTCGGGTTCTCCCTGCCGCAGAACGCAGCGCCGCAGTCCTTCCCAGTCCGGCTCGATGGATACCGAAAACCGCTTCATTCCGCAGACTCCCCGCCGGGCGCTGAAACGCCCGATGATGCCGTGGCTGAGCGCATACTAGCACGACTTGCCTGGGCGGAGAGGCGCGGAGAGGCCGGATTGCCGAGGAGAGAATGGTCTTTACGCCACTACGGCAAACCACCTCTCTTTCCATCCCGGCAACGAGGGGCTAGAATGTGCGGACCAATGTCACCGCAGGTGCATATTCGGATTCGGTTCTATGAAGAACTGAACGACCTGCTGCCGGTTCGGCTGCGGAAGCGCGATATCGAATGCCACGTCGCGGCGGGCGCAACCGTGAGGCACGTCATCGAGTCTTTCGGCGTGCCGCATACCGAAGTGGACCTTGTCTTGGTAAACGGCGAGGCAGCGGGCTTTGAAAACAGGGTCTGTAACGCCGATCGCGTGAGCGTGTATCCCGTCTTCGAGACGCTGCCGCTTGCAGGCGTGACGCGCCTCCGGGAACAGCCTCTGCGCGAAACGCGATTCCTCTGCGACGCGCATTTGGGCAAACTGGCCCGGCGGTTGCGCTTGCTGGGCTTCGACACCGAGCTCGCTGAACACGGCCAGGACAGGGAAATCGTCGAGCGCGCATTGTCGGAGTTGCGCATCGTGCTTACGTGCGCTCGCGGCCTGCTCATGCGCAAGGCCGTGACCAGGGGCATCCTGATCCGCCACGGGCCCATCGACGGGCAGGTCCGCCGCGTTATCGAGCGCCTGCATTTGCAGGGGGAGTGCCGCCCATTCACGCGGTGCACGGCCTGCAACGGGCTCATGCGGACGCTCACCGCCGAGGATGCCGCCCTGGAACGTTACGGCATGCAGATTCCGGACCGTGTCCGGCAATGTTGCGCGGAATTCTTCGCCTGCGAACAATGCGGCAAGGTCTACTGGGAAGGAAGTCACTTTCCGCGCCTGCAAGCGTTGGTGTCCCGCTATGTAAGCGGCGGGGATTGCCCGCGTTGAGGCGGTTCTTACCGAAGCGTTTCCGTGTGCAGGGGGAACACGTCGAGCATGACTACTGCCTCGAGATGTTCCGGCAGGTCTTCGCCGCAGGCAAGCTTCAGCGTGATCGTGCTGAGGTTGCCGTGGCCGTCGTGTGTGCAGCGGAGGCCGGGACCATAATCCAGCGGCACCGCCGCGTGAGTAGCCGCGTCAAGCAGCAGGATGCCGGGCCGGTGCCGGTCCAGCGGGTATGCGACGCCGTCTTTAAGGCGCAGCGTCGCGATGACGTAGCCTGACTTTCGGTCCTCGGGCGGGTGAAACTCCACATTGCGCACGCTAACGCCCGCGGGCCTGCGGTTCGCCGGCCCGGACGCGGGATAGGGCCGCGTCACGTACGCGCCCATGACCAGTAGTTTTTCCCATAGGTTGTTGGCGAGCCCGGCCATGATGAGCAAGGGTCCGAAGGTGGGTATGGCGAGCGCGGGCGTTTCAGCGCAGGCCGTCGCGCCGGGCCGCACGTGGCCGTCCGGGCCGAGCCGGCCGCGCAGTTGCAGCCGGCGGAAGGGGATGTCGATGCCGGTCACGCCCAACGTGACATTGCGCGCGTCGAGGATGAAATCGTTGCCTTGGTAGCGACCGCTCAGCGCAAATGTAAAATCGGCCTCCGTGTTCGCGCTTTGGCCCGCGTTCGCGATGAGCATCCCGTGCTCGTCGTGGCGCCCGCCGATGGCCCACAAGACGCAATCGCCCCGGCCCTGTTCGTCCGGCGGGCCGACCGTGGCCGCGCCCAGAATCATCTCGATGAAATCGAAGCCGATCTGGTTCAGGCTGGGCAGCATCGTGGGCACGGGCACGGCAAGGCGCGTGAATTCGACCGCGGAGGTTTCGCGCTCGCCGATGGTCACGGGAAGAGCGGGCAGGTCCGGCGGTGCGGCGCGGAACACGAACCGGTTATCGATGCGCCCGGATTCGCGCCCGCCGAATGTCAGATTGCCGACGCGCCTGCCGCCCGTCAGGTAAGTCCCCGTGATGTGGAGGGCATAGTCCGCGCCGGGACTCAGAAAATCGTCCGGAATCACATAGAGATAATCGCCGCCCGCGGACGGTTCGAAGTGGAAGGGGATATCCGGCTCGATTGCGACGTTCAGGCCGTCGGGGTTGACCCGGGCCTTGACCGTGTCGCCGTCCTCGCGGACCACGAGCCGCAGCGTGATGGTCGTGGCCGTGGGCAGATTTTCGGGAAAACGTTCGAGCGTGTTCCCGCCGGGCGTAACGTAATAGAGGCGCGCGAGGGTGTCAGGCCATTCCTCGGAGGCCCTGGTGTCGCAGCGCGCCAGCGCCGGCTGGAATGCGCCCGCGCAGTCCGCGCGCAGGCAATAGTCGTACGGCACGTACCAGAGGTAGCCATGCTCGCCGCCGATATAGACGCCGGTCTGGCCGAGCGCGGGCGACCCGTTCAGGTCGTTGCGGTCGCGCAGTTCCGTTTCGAGCGGCGTCGTGTCGAAAGACCAGCGGCGCGACCCGTCCGCGGTATTCAGCGCGTACAGCCGCCCGTTGCCGCAGCCGAAATAGACGATGGCGTCCGGCTCGCCGTCAGGGCCTGCGCCCAGTGCGGGCGACGAGCGGATCGGGTCTCCCGCATCGTAGGACCACCGCAGCCGGCCCTTCGGGTCAAGCGCATAGAGGCGGCCATCAGTCGACCCGATGTAGAGTGCCGTTGTTTCGCCCGCGGCGTCCTCCGCGAGCGCGGGCGAGGCATAAACGTGGTCGCCGGTCTTGAATTTCCATTTGGGCCAGGGCGAATCGGGCGCAAACGCGTACACGTTCGTATCGAACGACCCGATATAGACCGTGCCGTCGCCGCCAATGGCGGCGGAACCGGCCACGAAGCCGAGCGTCCGTTTCTTCCAGCGCGGCTGGCCATCTGGCGCCACCGCGTAGACCGCCGTATCGCAGGAACCCCAGAACAGCGTGCCGTCGTTGCCGATGCCCGCGACGGACCAGTTGTTATTGCGCGTCGGCAGCGCCCACTTGAGCCGGCCGTCCGGGTAGATCGCGTAGTAGTTCCAGTTCGTGTTGCCTGCGTAGATGGCGCCGTCAAAGCCGATCTGGACGTTGCCCTCCCACCAATTATTGTACCCCGCGCCGGGCGTCTCGGCGGCATTGAAGGTCCAGAGCACCCGCTCCGCTGGGTTCACGACTCCGTCATCCGTGCGCAGGTGATAGAGGAAGCCGTCGCCTGAGGCGAAGGTGACCGATGGCGGTTCGCCCGGCGTCACGCGATGCAGCGCCGCGGCCGAGTCAATGAGTTCGCCCGTTTGAAAGCGCCACTTCAGCGTTCCGTCCGGGTTCAAGGCATAGAAGTGGCGGTCGGCCGACCCGAAATAGACCGTGCCTTCGCCGTCGATGACGGGCGTCGAGAAAATGCCCTTGCTTGTCCGGAACGACCAGGGCCGGTCGCCTGTGTAGATGGCCGGGAGCGTGCTGCGGCCCGTGTTGCGCCGGTCGCGCCGGAATACCGGCCATGGCGAATCGGCGCGGACGGGCGTATCGTAGCCGAAAGGCTGCGAGGGGAGGTCGGGCGCGCGCACGACAAACGGGGCCGCGTTCGACGCCCATTCCCAGAGCGGGGTCTTCTTCACCACTTGCACGTAACCGCCAGCGGTGGCCTCGGCGGGCAGGTCGACGACGATTCCACGGTCGTTCCAGGCGCGCACGCCTTCGAAAACGTCGAGCGGGCGGTCCGACTCACGATAAAGCACGTAATTCTCGCGCTGCTGCTTGCCGAAGCCGTGACCCTGGATGACCAATTCGCCGCCTCGCGTAGTGACGGGGATGAACGTGATGCGGGGGCGGAAATGGAAATAGAAACTGCCGCAGGCAAGCGCGACCAGCAGCACGACCCAGAGGATTTTGCTCGTGAGGACGCGGCGCAACGCCCGGCCAAGCCAGGCCCGCCCCGGCGGCGACTCGAGACGCACCTTAATCACGCTTGTCCTCCGTGGAAGCGGCGCGGCCCCGAACCCGGGGCACCCACGCACGCGCCGCCAGCCCGCGCCATTAAACCACGGCGGGGTCCCGAACGCAACCGGACTGGGCTTTCCGGCGGTTGAGCCGCAGTGCTGCGTCTGCTATACCAATGCCGCGCGCATTATGGGCGCGCGCAAGGAGGGACACACAGATGACGACGACGCGCGAGAACGCAATAAACCGGCGGCATTTCCTGAAGACGACAACGGCCAGCGCCGTGGGCCTGACCGTCCTGGCCTCGGGCACGGCCACCTCGTACGCTGCGAACAGCAGACTCCACATTGGCATTATCGGCTGCGGCGGGCGCGGCATCTGGGTCGGCGACCTCTTCCAGAAGAACGCGAACGCCAAGGTCGTTGCCGTGCATGATTATTTCAAGGACCGTGTGGACTTGGCGGCAAAACAGCTCGAAGTTGCCGGGGACCGCTGCCACGTCGGCCTGGACGGCTACCGGCAATTGCTTGCGGGCGAGGTGGATGCCGTTGCCGTCGAGAGTCCGCCGTACTTTCATCCGGAGCAGACCGTGGCCGCGCTCGAGGCGGGCAAGCATGTCTACCTGGCCAAGCCGATCGCCGTGGACGCGCCCGGATGCCTCGCGATCAGGGACGCGGCCGAGGCGCACGCGGACAAGCTCAGCGTGCTGGTCGATTTCCAGACGCGCAACAACCCGCTGTTCCGCGAGGCCGCCACGCGCATTCACGAAGGCGCCATCGGCGTACCGGTCTACGCGCAGGCCTACTACCACTGCGACCGGCTCGGCACGCGCAGCGATCAGGGCGGCGACATCGGGCGCCTGCGCAATTGGTGCTTCGACATCGCGCTGTCCGGCGACATCATCGTCGAGCAGAACATCCACGTGCTCGACGTGGCCAACTGGTTCCTCAACGCACATCCCGTCGAGGCGCACGGCTGCGGCGCCCGCCGCGGACGCACCGACATCGGCGACTGCTGGGACCATTTCATTGCCCAGTACCGCTATCCGAATGACGTGCTGCTCAGTTTCAGTTCCCAGCAGTTCGCGCCCGGCTGCGACGACCTCTGCACGCGCGTGTTCGGCACGGACGGCGCGGCGGACGCGCACTACGGCGGCAACGTGTCTATTCAGTCGCGCAAGGACCACTGGGTCGGCGGCGAGACGAGCAAGATTTACCTGGAAGGCGCCGTCAGCAACATCAAGGACTTCTGCGCGGGTATCGAGAGCGGAAACCTGATTAATACCGCCGAATCCGGCGCGACCAGCACGCTTACGTCCGTGCTCGGGCGCATGGCCGCGTATACCGGTGAGACGGTCACGTGGGACCAGATGCTCGCCGCGGCGGAAAGGCTCGATCCAAAGCTCAACCCGCCGGAAGACGGCCCCTACACCAAGGCCTGGTTGAATCGGGGGTGACCGTCGTGGCGCGGGCGTCTCGCCCGTGTTTTATCGGCGCGGCGGCGGTGGACGAAATGGACGGGATGGATGTGGCGCGGGCGTTCTGCCGCTGCTTCGGCAGCAAGAACAAAATGCCCAAGGCACATGGCGCGGCGAATTGTCGTTTCCGTTCCTTCTGGCATAGGATCGGTTCGGGTAGCTTATGAAACGGACGTTGTTGATAACGGACAAGCTGGTCGAGCCGGAGCAGCGGACGGAACTGCGCCGGAACGGCCACCAGGTGAAGGTGCTGCACCTGTTCGAGCCGGAGCCGGACATCGAGCACCTCCGGCTGGTGAACCATCTCAGCTGGGTCGAGAAGGTCCTGATCGACGACGACCTCTTTCGCGATTATCGCGACGCATTCTCGTGCGAGACGGAGCGCCTGGGTCAGTACGTTTACACGCATCCGTCGCCGCCTGCCGACCGGGGCTCGTACACCACCGCGCCGGGCAATGTGCTCTTTGTCCCGTGCAACGACACGCACGTGAAGATGCTGCTTCCAGTGGCGCAACGCCTGGGCGCGGGCCGGTTCCTCGTTATCCGCGGCGAGAACGCGGAACAGTATCTGACGGAGCACGGGGTGGCTTTCGACCGCTTGCCGCAGGACAGTTTCTGGACGCCTGCGTACCGCCCGAAGCTGCTGCGCCTATTCCGCAGTCATGACATCCGCGCGGTTGTCTTTGGCAACGACTGGACGGGCGAGAACTGGCGCATCTGCCATCTGGCGCGGCGCGTAGGCGTACCGACGATCTGCATCGAAGAAGGCCCGCAGGATTTTGACCTGGAAGAGGGCCGTCACGAGCAGATGCAGCACGCGGACTATGTTTTACTGCAAGGTTTGAAGACGCTCGATTACTGTCCCGCGCTCGATTTCTGTGTCTCGGGCAATCCGCGCCTCTCGGCATACAAGCCGCTGCCGCTTCCCGATCCGCCCGCGGTCTTGATCAACAGCAACTTTACGTACGGTGTGCACGAAGACGCCCGGGACCGCTGGATTGCGGATTGCGTGGCGGCGTGCGCGCGCCTCGGCGTCGCGTATTTCATCTCGCGGCATCCGCGCGACACGGGCGATTTGAGCCCCTACAACGTAATGAATTCGGACGCATTCAAACTGCCTGAGCAGTTGGCGCGGTGCAACGTGGTGATCACGCGCTTCAGTCAGGTGGTGCATGAGGCCATGCTCTCGGGCCGCCAGGTCATCTATTACAACCCGCACGGCGAAGTGAAGGCGATCCAGACGGACGACCGGACCGGCGGGTACTTTCACGCCGCGAACGCGGACGAACTGGCGGAACGGCTCGGCCCGGCGCTCTTGTCCGATTTCCCCAACAAGGCTGAGCGCGACTTGTGCAACCGGCTCCACTGCGGCCCCTGCGACGGACGCGAGGTCGAGAGGTGTGTCTGGGGTATTTGCCGTGCCGCGTGGCTGCGCCAGGATACGTGGGACCTGCTCGTGAAAACACCGCCCGTGATTCGCGAGCTGTTCCGCCGGATGCGCCGCCGGAGTCCCTTCAAGCGCAAGTGACGCCGGGCGCTTCGAACGTGAAAGGCCTCATAGCGGGTCGGGTACGGATGCGCGGCACCAGCGGTGCACCGCAAGCAACAGTTCGCCTGCCTGCTCTGCCTCGAAACTGAGCGTCAACTGCGCGGGCGGGCCGTCTTCCCACGCGCGAATCGCCCACAAATGCAGCGTGAGCGCGCCATCCGTCTCGCTTTGCAGTACGGGCAGTGGTATGTCATGTGTCTGCCCTTGCCGGTCCGTGTAAGCCGCACGCAGGACTGTCTGAGCGCCGGAATCGCGAGGCATGCCAACCATGCCCACGAGCGGCGCGTCGTCTGGCAGCTCGTGGATGAACACGTTTTCCCCCGCCGCAAGGGGCAGCCGCGCCGCCACGCGCGGCGCGCCGTTCCAGTCCTGCCAGGGCGTGCGGAACGGCTCGCCGTCCGACACGCGCCGCCACGCGTGCTGCTGCCACGGCGTGCGCAGCAGGTCGTCACGCTGGATGCCGGTGGCAGAATCGATAATGGGCAGAATATAGTTCGTAGCGTAGACTTCGCCAAGGTAGTCGGCGGCAGGGGCAATCGATCCATAGCGGCGCAGGAACTTGCCGAGCGTTGCGCGGTCATGGCGCACGAGCAGCAAATCGAGCAAACGGAAGCCGTCTTCGGCGGGGCCGCGCTGGACCACAACAAACTGGTCGAGTTGTTTGCGCACGTCCGGGATGCGCGCGATGTCGTTGATGTAATAGAACGTGCTGAGCGGATTGAAGAGCAGGTACGTGGGGCGCCTTGCAAACAGGGCGGGCCAATCCAAAATGCCGGTGGCGGGACGGCCATAGGCGTAGGGACTGCGCGCCATGGCGACCTCGCGATTCATGAGGCCGTTCATTTCAAGGACGCGCGCGCCGTCGAGCATGTAGCCCTGCACGCCGCCGCTCTCGATGAGGAACTCGTCGTCCCCTTGCTTGAAGTCGTCGAGCGTGAAATATGGCCCCAGATGCCATTGCACGTCGAACGGCTCCTGCCAGATGCGGGCCAGGGACCAATCGAGCATCGCCGTCATGCGGCGCAATTCGTCGCGCTCGACAAGGCGGGCGCCAAAGAACAGGCACAGCACCGCTGCCGCCGCGCCGAGGAGACGCTGTTTCGCGGCGAGCGCCGCCACGCTCATTGCGACGAGAAACGCAATCAGCGGGAAGAACGGCGCGAGCAGGCGGTAATGCACCATCCAGTCGCCGCCGTGGAGCCAGACTACCGCCGTATTGAGGGTGAGCAGGCCGGCCAGCGCGACCGCGAGATCCCTGCGGCGGCGCGGCAACAGCGCGCCGCATGCGAGCAGCAGCAGGGGGACGCCGACGTGGCGCGCGTAATCGAGCAGGTAGGCGTTCGCGACGGGGCGGAAGCTCGCGTCCAGCAGGCCGCCTCCCTTGGCCCGGACCGAGTTGGGGATGTAGTCGCCGTAATACCAGATCCGGAAGAGAGCCAGGGCGAGTACCGTCAATGCCGCCGCAATCGCGATGCGCCCCGTGGTTTTCCACGGCCAGACGCGCCGCCGGGCCGCATGCGCGGACCAGAGAACGAGCACGCCCGCATAGAGGAACCCTTCGGGCCGGTTTGCGGCCAGGAGCGCGGCGCCCAGGGCCGTCATCGGCGCGCTGTACGCGGTGAGCCCCGCCAGCGCCAGCGCCGCCGCAAACAACACCGCACCGCCCTCGAGCCCGTTGCCGAAACTGCCCGGGATTGACGTGAGGCAGGTCATGAGCAGCAACGGCAAGCGCGCAGCCCATGCCTCGGCGCCGAAATGACGTTTGCACGCCCAGCGCAGCGCCAGAAACGCCAGCGCCGCGTAGAAAAGGCTCATGAGATGAACCCCCGCCTCGAGCGGCAGGCCGACCCGATGCAGGACCGCCAGCGAAACGGTCCATGGCAGGTTGCTGAAACCTTCGACGTATTCGCCGGCGTTGTAGACGAGGCCGAGGCCGCGCGCGAAGTTGCGGGCGTACCGATAACAGATGTAGGCGTCTTCCTTGCCCGCGCCCCAGAACAGCACCACCTGCGCGAGGAACGCAAGGAAGAGCGCCGCGTCCGCCGAGGCAAGACAGGCGCGGCGGGCGCGTCCCACTGGTCTCGTTTCTTGTTCTGCGCTGCTCATGATGCGGATTCTTGCTCGATGCCGGCGCGCACGAGGTCCTTGACGGCGTCAAACACGGCTTGCGCTTTCAACTCGATCCCGTTCAGGTACAGGTGGCAATGGTCCGTGAACCGGTCCGGCCCGCCCGCCACTTGTTCCGCCACGGGGATGTAGCGGACGCCTTCCTGTGCGCAGAGCCGCCGGACCGCGGCATTGTACACGTCCACCGCGCGCGCATAGGTCCAGATATCAACGCCCAGGCGATCATCATAAATCTGGCGATAGTAATTGAGGTCCTTCCAGCGCAGGTGCTCGAAATCCGGCCGTGCGAAACTGCAGATGGCCATCGGCACCCCGTGGTCACGGGCGGCGCGGGCCATGCGCCGCAGGTTTTCCAGTGTGTATGGCGTCATGGCGTCCAGCAGCATGTCAGGGGACGGCGCGGCCAGACGCCCCCACACGCAACGCGCGAAATGAGATCGCCGCAACCAGGAGCGCAACCGGTCGCCCGGGCGCGCGGAACCTTCCAGAGCCAGGAATGCGCTCGAAATGACCTGGTTCGCGTCGTTTGCGAAGTTGTAATGCACGAACAGGTCGGGTTCCAGCGCAAAATAGTCGTCGAGCCGCCGCACTTCGCCCGCGGAATCCAGCCCGAATACGCCGCAATTCACCGCCTCGATGGATGCCGTAGCGCAGTACGCGCGCAGGCGCCTTTCCAGCAGATTGGGATAGGTCAGGTCGCAGCGCGGTCCCTCGAACGTGGTGGATCCGCCTATACAGACGATGCGGAACGTCCCGGCTGGTTTCGGGATTGCGATGTCGTCGTCGCGAAAGCCTGCGTTGTTCGTCCACACGGTCCATCCAATGAAATTCTCGGAACGCCACACATGGGGGCGGTATCTGAACCATAGTTCCTCGAAAATCGACGGCTGGAAAAAAACCGCGACGGACTGCACGGCGCCGCCGGCCGCGCGCCACGGTTCGAAGGTGATGCTTGTAAGATAGGCGGCGTCTTCTCCCGGAATAGGCATGAGGTAGTCGCGAATCTGGCTCTGGCCGGACGCGGCCTGCTGAAAGGCGGTCTGGGCGTCGTCGCGGATAACGTCGTCGAAAGCGAACAGGGAATGAAGCGGAGCATCGGGCGCGAGGCGTTGCGCCAGCGTCACCAGTTCCGGCGGGTACAGCGGCGCATAGACCGCCCCAATTCTGGCATCGAGGTCACATGTGACGGCCAATTCGTCGCGCGCAGCGGCAAAGGCGCGGCGTTCCTCCTCGCCGCGCAGGCTGAAGAAACAATAGCGGGACGGCGCATCGGGCGAGGGACTGAGGCCGGGTGGCAGCTGCGATACGCGGTCCGCCGTTGCCGATGCCTGCCGTTCCTGGATGCGCGCGGCCGCGTCTTTGCAGGCGCTGACGTACGCTTCGCGGTGGTCATGGCTGGCGCGCTCATACACGCGGAAGGCGAATTCGACCGCGACGGCCAAGGCTATTGTCCACAGGAGCGCGACGACGGCACTAAACACGATGCGGCGGTAACGAAACGGTTTCATGGCAATCTCGCCCGCCACCGCTCGTACTCGGCAAGAACGTCTTCCCGGCCTGCGAAGGGTTTGTAGACCATGCGCGCGCGGAACCGGTACGTCTGGTCAATCTTCGGTTCGCGAATGATGAACTGCCAGTCCCACGCGGGATAGCGCGGGTCGCCGCCCCAGTTGTACAAGGCAAAGCGGATGCTCTCCGCCTGATCGAACATCATGATGAAGGCCATGTCGTCGTTCGTGGTGTCCGGCAGGCCGTCTGCGTCGACGAGGCCGTAATAAAACGGATGAAGAAACTGCTTGTCGGGGTCCGCAATCGTATTGAAGTCTACCGTTTCGTCGTAGGGCAGTGGCGGCGCGCCGCGAAACGCCACTTGCCCCGTCTCAAACGTGCCGTCAGGACGGTCCACCCCGAACATGGTCCAGCCTTCCTTGCCGCCATCCACGCCGATGAAGTGTATTTCACGCCCGCGCGTGAACTGCATGTAACTGGCCCACATCGCAATGACCCAGCCATGTTTGAAATGTTCTTTCCGCGGCGTGATTGCCGTCTCGATATCAATCGCGTTGGCTCCGCTCAGGTAATAGCGTGCTTCACAGTCGAGGTCCCACGTCGATTGCGCCGCGGGCCACGTGACGCTGACACCCCCGGGCAGGAAATACGCCACGCGCATCGGGTCGCGGCGCGGCGTATCGATCATGCGCCATGCGTCTTCCACCGTCCCGTTGAAAACGTGTTCGAAATTGAGACCGATGAAGCCGAAGATCTGTCTGTCCGGAAAGCGTTCGTGACTGAGGCGCGAAAAACCCGCGCCGAAAGGCGTGTGCAGGAAGTGAGGCGATGAGAACCAGCCGGTAATTCCGCCGCCGCTCAGAAACCCGTGCACGCCCACGCCGTTTTCGGCTTCTGCGTCGAAACACACACCCCCCGCGCCCGACGCCTCCGGGGAGTGCGGCATATCCGCGTCCGCACCGTCCTTGCGGAAGACGGCTCCGACCGTCCGGTCCGCATCCAGGATTGCGGCGGCGCACGGCGCGGCAGTTGCGGCGAGGTCGCCTGTCCACGCCGCGAAAGCGCTGCCAAATCCCGGCGCGGCTTCCAAGGCGACGGTCGTGCCCGCGGGATAGCGGTACCGGCCTGGCGCGAGCGGCAAGACCCAGCCGCGTCCGTCGCCTTCCGGCGGAGTCACCGTGAGGACCCGCGTGTCCGCTCCCTCGGCTGTGGCAAGGTTTGCGGCCAGTTCCTTGTCGCCATCCATAACAGCGCGGAAGGTCGATCCATTGCCCGGGACATCGCCCGACCAGCCCGAGACTTGGGGCTCCGCCGCGGGTTGCGGAGCGAGCGCGTAAAGCACGGTGTCTCCGTGCAGGAATTCCGCCGTGTGGACCCGTTCCCGCGATGCGCCGGACACGTCAGATTGGGCAAAAACAGTCAGACGATGGAAGGGACGGTGGAAATTCGCGGTGATCTGGCGGGGACGGTCCGTCTCAACCACCATCTCGGGAGACTTGGCGTCCACGCCTTCCGGCAGGTCGCCGGTCCATTCGGAGAACGTCGAGTTCGCGTCCGGCGTTGCGGTTAAGGTGACGCGCTGCTCGCATCCCAGGTCGTGCTTGATACCCGGCCACCACGTTGAGGGCGGGTCCGTGACTCCATTGCCCGCTCCCGCTTTGCAGAGCGTGAGGAGACAAGACACGAACACAGGCCGCACCAGCGTGTCCTGTTGCGCCCGCAAAATCAGCACCGGGTCTTCGCCCAAATGCGCGCCTGTGCCGTCTTCCCAGCGGGAAAATGCCCAGCCCACGAAGGTTTCGGACTCGATGCGCAGCGTAGCCCCGTGCGCGACGGCATAGCCGCCCTGTTCCGGCCACGAACGGCCGCCGAATGGGGGCGCCTCGATTGTGATGCGGCACGGTTCCGGATCGAACAAGGCTCTTATGTGGGCATTCTCCTCAATAGGGCCCGAGACTAACGGGCTGAAGGCGACGATAGCCTCGGTGCCGTCCGGCTCCGTGGCAGACCAGCCGCCGAAACGCATCCCTTCTCCCGGCACGGCGCGCATGCGCAGTTCTGCACCCGGCCGGCAATAATAAACGCCCGGCGGGGGAATGGTTGCGCCGGTCCCAGGGCCGCCGACACCTACTTCGACGCGATATACGTTGTCCTCTCGGAAGACCGCCGTGACAGTCTTCGGTCCGTCCATGCGTATCGCCGTGCAGGGGCCCGCGCTGTGCGTGTCTCCCGTCCATGCGACGAATGCGGATGCACCGCGCGGAGCCGCGTCGAGGTACACGACCGCGCCAACGGGATAGGGGTGGTCTCCGGGAGGCGGCGTCACGTCGCCGTCCCCTTCCACGCGCACGCGCAGTTCATTCGTGACTGTCTCCGGCACTGTTGACTCGGAATGAGCCGTCACCGTGCAACAACATGCGAGCAGGGTCAAGAGACAGGAGACCGTCCCCATAAAACGGAGGGAACACACCATACGCTTTGCCTCATGCGCGTCACCAGAACCAGCGGCGACAGTCTGCATCAGTCCGCGCAGGATACGCAAATGGTTTTGCGCCGTCCAGGCCGGCGCCGCGGCTGCGGCGATGAAGACGCCTCTTCTCTCCCCAATTCCGGCGCGGAACTCTTGTGCTTTCCATGGTTTCGCTCCTTCTTGCCCCTTTCAGACGGTTGCCGCGCGAGGGACCTTGACAGGAGGGTTAGGAGTGGCATAGAATGTTAGCGGTACCTAAGAAACAAGGACAACGCACGGAACATGACGGCGAACCTGAGCGCGAGCCTCGAAAACTACATCCGCGTGATCTACGAGATCATCGGCGAGCAGGAGGCCGTGCGCGCCAAGGAAATCGCGGCCCGGCTCGAGGTCAGCAGCGCCTCGGTAACCGGCGCGCTGCGCCAGTTGGCCAAGCGCGGCCTGATCAACTACGAACCTTATGGCATCATCACATTGACCCGTGAGGGCCAGCGCGCGGGCGAGGCCCTGTGCCGCGCGAACCGCGCGTTCCGCGATTTCCTTGTCTCCGTGCTGGCGGTGGAAGCGGAGCCCGCGGAGGAGGCCGCGTGCAGACTGGAGCACGCGATATCACGGGAAATCATGGAGCGGTTCGCCAAGTTCTTCGAGTTCATGAACGCCTGCCCGTACGCGGGCGTGACCTATGTAAAGGGCGTCGGTTTTCACTGCAAGGGTCACGACGAAGGGCAGCATTGCCTGCGGTGTGTACATCCGGCGTTTGAACCAACGGGCAAACGGCGTGTGACTGCGCGCACGCTCGCACACAAGGCTGGTTCTCGCCGGGTGGCTCTGAAGACGGCGGGGTAAACGCCGGGAAACAAAAACGCGACAAGAGCAGTGGTTCACGGCTGCCCACAATATTAGACACAGCTAACATTACTTGATATGGCTAAATCACCTGAGCATACGGACGTGCAGCACGCAGCGCGGGCGTTTTTCGCGAAAACAGAGGAACTCGACCGCCTGATTGAGCGTCACCGGGGCCTGCTGGACCGTCTCGGTGAAAACGCGGGAGAAGCGCCGTGCGCGGGGGCGGACTGTCCCTGCCGCCGCGTGCTGCGAACGACGCTGATGGAGTCGATCTCAATACTCGAAGACACCAGGAAGAGTTTCAAGTCCAGGCAACTGGCGGAATTGCGCCGTAAGCTGCTGCGTACGCTCGCCGAGCACGCGTAGCGCCGCGGCGGCGGAGCGCGTCCTACGGTCCGGACTTCGGGTCCGGAAAGTGAGGGCACGACCGGGTTGGAAGCGCGGGAGTTTCCAGCCGGGCCGTGCCCTTTTCTGTTTGCGGACAACCCGCGAGGAACACGCGGCAATATAGAGGAGAAGAGCAACAATGAAAAGTCTAGCTGGAGGAACGGGGTTCACCCTCATCGAACTGCTGGTGGTCATCGCTATCATCGGCATCCTGGCGGCCATCCTGCTGCCCGCGCTGGCGCGTGCGCGCGAGGCCGCGCGCCGCTCGAGTTGCCAGAACAACCTGAAGGAATTGGGGCTTGCGTTCAAGATGTACGCGGACGAAGACCCCGGCGAGCGGTTCCCGCGCCGGAAAGCGTTTTCGTGCGACGGCAGCTTGAGCGACGCCATGATCTTCGACGGCGTTTCGATGATCCCCGAATACCTTTCCGACGTGAACATCGTGTGGTGCCCGTCCTGGGCAGGCGCGGCCACCGCGCTTGGATGGTATGACGAGAAAAAGGGCAACGGCGACGGCCGGGTTCACCCCTGCGAACTGATCAAGGAACCCTACGACTATACCGGCTGGGCCATCCTCGACGACGTGAATATCGTCGGTTTCGGGCTGGACGGGACCGAAGGAACCGGCCCGAACGGACGCTTCGAGGAGCCGGAATATATAAACACGCCGTGGGGCGAACTCGCGCTCGAGAATGTGGCTACGAACGGCGCGCAGAGCGACGGAGACTTCACGGTCAGCGCCGCGTTCGCCGGCACGCAGGCCAACGGCGGCGACACCTTGTACCGCCTGCGCGAGGGTATCGAGCGGTTCCTTATCACAGACATCAATAACCCGGCTGCCACGGCCCAGGCGCAAAGTACGGTCCCGGTCATGTGGGACCACATCACAACCGCCGTCGCGGATTTCGCGCACGTGCCCGGCGGCGGCAACGTGCTCTACCTGGACGGGCACGTCACGTTTGTGAAGTATCCGGGCGAGGGATTCCCGATGACGCCCACGAGCGCGCGCATCTTCGGGCGCTATAACCGCCCCTTCAACGGGTTCTGAGTTTCGCAAGAGGTCAGGAAGGGTGTGTGTTCCACATGCCCTTTCAGCCCCTGCGCGGCGGCAAATGCCGGTACCAGGTCCAGGCCAGACATGCGGTGGCCGCGGCGGCGGCGATGGCGCAGGCCGCGGCCTGCGCGTGCCAGTGGCCCACGAGGTACATGGGGAACAGGTACGCGCCGGTGATGGCGACGATGCCCAGGAGCACGTTGACGGCGGCGCGCCACGCGCTTTCCGAGGTGTCGGCGCGCGCCTCGGGCGAGAGCGGCGCGGCGCGGCGCACGGGGCCCCAGAACCCGAAGGGGCGCACATTGGTGTAGAACGCGGTGAGCGTCTGTGCGTCGACTTGGGGGGTAAGCCACGCGCCTGCGATGCAGGCGAGCAGCGACCCGAATACGATGGGCGGGAAGACGATGTAGATGGGCGCGTCGGGCGCGACCACCGGCGGGATAAGGGCGAGAACCATGCCCGCCAGCGTGCCGCAGGCGTAGCCCCAGCCGTTGAAACGCCACCAGTACCAGCGCAGCACGTTCGGAATGATCAGGCCCGCGCCGAACACCATCGAAATCCAGTTCCAGATTTGCGCGATGGAACTGACCTGCAGCCCAATTACGATGCCGACGGCCATGATCAGCACGGTCGCCGCGTAACTGGCGCGGATGTAGTGGCGCTGGTCCGCGTTCGGGCGGATGAACGCCTGCCAGAAATCGCGCACGAGATAGGACGCGCCGCTGTTCAGCGTGGAACTGAACGTGGACATGAACGCCGCGAGCAGGCCCGAGATCACGAGCCCCTTCAGACCCACTGGAAGGTACCGGCTCAACACGAGCGGCATGGCCTCTTCGGAATCGAACACGGTCTCCGACAGCCCCACCAGCGCGAGCAGCGTGATGCCCATCGCCATGGCCCAGCGCACGATCATGAATACACTCCACGCGGCGCCGACCTTCGCCGCGTCGCGCGTATCGCGCGCGGCGAGAAACCGCTGGAACTCGTACATGCCGCCGGGCCCGCCCGCGTTCAGCAGCAGGCCCTTCAGGACCCACACGATAACCAGCGCGCCGAGCAGTTCATACTGGGCGTTTTCCGTGCCCGCGAGGTGTTCGACACGCCACTGCGGCACGGGCGAGGCCCAGTCCGCGGGCAGCTTGGCCTGGAGCATCTCAGGCGAGAGACTCTGATATGCGATGACGGCGATCACAATCGCCGCCGCCGTAACGAATAGGGTTTGGATCACATCGGTAACGACGACGCTGTACAGCCCCCCGGCTAGGACATAGAGCGTGGTGATGACGAAGATAAGAATCGCAAGCGTGTGCGCGCTCAGGGAGGGGATGTACACGTGAGAGAACTTGCCGATGCCCTGGAAGTCGTAGCCCACCATGGCGCACATCAGCACCACGGCCGTGAGCGCCGCCGCTATGCGCGCGGCTACGCCGCCCGAGCCCGCGCCGAACCGGGTGATCATCCATTCCGCGCCGGTCATGACGCCCGAGCGCCGCACCCATTTGCCCATGTACGCGAGGAAGAACGCGCCCATCATCCAACCCCACATCCAGTGAACCCACAGGGATTTCATGCCCAGAACGAACAGCATCGACACGATCCACATGGTGCCCGTGATATCGAAGTTGGACACCGAACCGGACATGGCGAGGACCAGCCAGGGCATGCGCTTGTTGCCCAGGTAGTAGGCGTCGAGATTCTGCGACGCGCGCTTCTGGAACCAGAAGCCGAATCCCATCACCACGACGAAGTAGAATACGATCACGGCGTAATCGATCAATGACACAGGCCTGCCCTCCGCTTTGAGACGCCGCCAAGGGTGACATCAGCCCGGTGCCAGATTCAATCGCGGTATGAGAAGCCGCTGGAGTTCCGCCACGTAATCCGCGGGCAGTCCGTGCCCCTCCGCGGCCGCCACTATGCATTCCAGGTAACCGGCATTGGGAGGGCCGCTCCGGGTTTCCGCCGCAATATAGGTCATTGCCTCGCAGGTCTCGCCGGTTTCCAGCGTGATGGCAACGGTCGCCTTG
>JAGMZX010000078.1:0-6604 GCA_018005585.1 Candidatus Hydrogenedentota bacterium
ACGAATCGGTCCGGGTCGCCGGGGGCGCACCACTCGAGCCAGAGCGGAAACCGCCGTGACTCCTCGACGCGGTACAGGCCTCTGAACGACGCCAAGTCCGCCAGGCGTAATTCAAGACCGGCGAAGCGAATCCATCCTCGCATGCTCCCCTTCTTCCGGGCGCCCAGCGTTTCGTACACTGGGAAGAATACCCGCGTTTCCCGCGAGGGGTCGTCTCCCGTTGGCCCGATGACGATCGAGGACGTAAATTCGTTGCCCCCCTCGTCCTGCTCGTATCGCGCCCGGAACGTCCGCCCTGTCGGCGATGCATCGAAGACGGCGGCCAGATAGGCGTCGTGAAACAGCCAATCGGGCACGTCGTCCGGCGCCTGCGTCGGATCGATGGCTGTAATCGGGACCGTAGGACGCACCAGCACCCGCCGGTCTTCCCTGACATGTTCGGTCGTAACCTCTTCCAACGATACCGTGGCATATTCTTGATTCACGCGCGCGACCCGCGCGTCCTGAAATGCGCGCGACCCGCACAAGGGAACAACAATGAGCGCGAAGGCACATCCGGCGAAGGTCGCGAGCCGCAGGGCATGCGCCCGCCACGCCGGCCGCGCGGTCTCGAGGATAGACCGAAGAGTCCCCTGCGTTTGCTCCTCGCGAAGCGCTCGCAAGCCGTCCCAACCGCGGTTTACGGCATACCCGGCCAGCCAGAACGGGATGAAGAAGAGATGAAAGCAGTGCCGCAGCTGGAACTGCAGGGAAATGTAGCCGCAGAAGTACAACACGCAAAGAAGCACCGCCCAGGCGTGGCGCATGTTACTCAGGCCGAGCATGGCCAGCGCGATGCCCGCCAGCCCGCACAGGACCGCGCCGCCGCCCGCGCTGAGCACCCGCGCGATGCGCCAGGTCGTCCGCGACATCGGGTCATGAAGCAGGCTTGGATATTCGTCCCGGCCCGGGCCTCTCAGGATGCGCAGTACCCCCGCATAGCCCCGCGCCAGCATGTCCGCCGGGAACGTGGCCGCCATCGCCAGGACGTACCGGTTGCCGGCCTTGGCCGCTTCCCGGCTGAGAAATGCTACGGGCGCGCCTGCATCGAGCGCGCGGCGCGCGTAACTCGACGTTGTCGCGTGTATGTAGCGGTCATCGCAGAGCGCAAGGTGTTGATACGAGGCCCGGCCGACGCCCAGGTGATCTTCGAGGCCCACTGCGAAACCGCCGATGATGTGGTGCGACGTGGTCGGGCCGAATTGCCGGATCGCGGTCAGGATCGGGAAAGAAGACAAGACAAGCACGCAAAGGAAAAGCCCGACCGCCGCCACACGCCAATAGTAACGCAGCGGGGCGGCAGACGGCGCGAGACACAGAATAACGAAGAGCGCCGGCGGGATGCTGGTGAGGATATCCTGACGGAATCCGAGTCCCACGCCGACCACCAGACCGAGCAGCACCGCGCTCCCCAGGAGTCGCGCGCGCGTCACGCCCCGTTTCACCATCAGTCCGAGCAAGCCGATAGCGGCAAAGGCAAAGAAGGCCCGGCTGTAATCGCGCAGGTTGGAAAGCGTGGCGAGCATGCCCGGCGAGAACATGCAGAGCAGTGTCGCCGCTGCGCTGATCCAGCGGTTCATCCCGAGGCGAAAGACGCCGTACAATGCCGCGGCCGTCGCGCAGAAGAACAGGAGCAACACCAGCCTGAATACGCCCCAGGAGACCCCGAACACGCGCCACGCCGCCCCGACAAGGTACAGCAGGTATTGATGGCACGCGTGAAAATCCGTGAGAGGTGCGGTTCCGACGGTGCGCATCGCTTCCGCGTCAAGGGCCCACTGCTCCTGCGTTACGAACGCGTGCAGCGGCGGGTATATCCCATCCGGGGCCCAAAGCCCCCGTCCCGACGCCCACAAGACCGCAGGCGACAAACAATAGGGGAATCGCCGCACGCCATGCAGGACGTCTGTGTAGCCGTAAAGAAAGACCGCGCCGCCGACCGCACAGAGGAGCATGACGCCGCAGAAGGCGCCATACCGCGCGACCCACGGCCGGAGAGTCCTTTGATGCATGGCCATCTCCCTCTTATGCGCCCAGCCTGCCATCGCCGCGCGCGAACGAACAGCGCCTTCCCCCGCCAACGGCATCAACCGGTCAAACCTCGAACCATCGGAACCGCAACTTGCCCCGCCCGCATCACATCAAAGGCAATGCACCGACGGACGCGACAGGGAGACCGCGATTTCTTTTCGCGATCACGCCACGGCGCAATCGGACTGCCTGACACGCTTCGAGGCCCGCCTGGAAGGGGCAAACTCGCTCAAAACCTCCTCGCTCCGCTATTAACAGCGTTGTGCGATCACGTTTATGCCGTGTCCGCCCCCCATCGCTCGAGACACAAAGTATACCAATGCGAGCGCCGCATTGACCAAAGGCCCGTGAACCAACTCACACACGCGAAATACACGCCAACTCAGCGGGTCGGGGCGCACGCTGACTATCGAGAAGCCCGATTCCTCGAGCAACATGCGCAATCCTTTCTCGCTGAAGAAGTATAGGTGCTCCGCGTGATAAATGGTCTGCACGGCGCGGGTATAGCGGCCCAGGGTCAACCGATAGCTCCAATCCGCCAAGCGAAAGAAAGGCGACGAAAGGGAGGGGGTGCGCAAGAACACAAGTCCCCCGGGTTTCAACAGCGCGTGAATGTCCCGTAGTCCCTTCGCGGCATCGTGAAAATGCTCGATCACGTCCATAAGGGTCGCAACGTCAAAAGCGCATTCCCCGAATTGCACCCGCGCGTCCGTCGTGTCGCCATGGCATACTCGCTCGGCGCCAAACTGTTCTCGGGCCACCGCGCAGGCTTCACTTGACACGTCGCAGCCGAACGCTTCAAAGCCGGCTCGGGTGAGTTCGGACATCATCAGCCCGGTGGAACACCCCACATCCAATACGCAACCTGCTTGACGGAATGCCTGCAGGTATCTTGCACGCTCCGCGAGTCGTTCACGATTCGCAGCCTCGTGGTCCGGCATGCCCGCGCCGCAGAAGTCCTGATATCCCTGGGCGTGAAGCAGCGCCGACTCTTCCTTGGACGGCGGCATCCTGAAGCGTATCCGCGACTCCGGGCATTCGTAAATGCGCACAACACGCGTGGGCACGCCGAACGCCGAGTACACGGGCTGCGCGGTCTCAAAATCATATATCGACCGGGGCGACACATGACGGAGCGATGGCACCGGGCTTCGTGGCTTCTGGCCGCCGGGTGCGTCTCCGGGTTCGGCAACCGGGGACGCCGCGTCATTCGGTTGGTCGGTCACGCCCACTCTGGTCTTCCTCGCTTGGATACGCCCCTCATCGGGAACCGTAAACCCCTCCGGTGCCGTCCAGCCGGCCCTCGAATACTTGACAAGGCTTGCCGGGAATGGCCAACTCGGGGCTCGCCTGCAACCGCGCAGAACACTGGTACATCCGCCAGACGTTGCGGCCCGGCCCACCGCGTAGGAGCGCGCGACGCGGCGGAACACACCGGAACGCGACGCCCTACCCCCAACGTCCGCGTATGCGCGCTTCTCTCCGCTTCCACGCACATAATATACACGCTTCGCGTATGAATGAATAGTGCGGCCGACCGCCAGGTCCCGAAAGAACCGGACATGGGTAGTTGCGCCATGATAGCCTGGTATTAGCGGGTGCGGGCTCGAAATGCCGGCCTTACGGTAGCCACGTTGGTTGTCCCCAGCCGACAGAGTCGGACCCGATTGGAGGAGTCCGCGCTGCGGGAGCGCGCCGTTGTGTTTGCAGCATTCGCGGGCGGGCCCGTATTATCCGTTCTGGACGCTGCGGAAGTAATGCAATAAGGAGCTTTCTGAGCATGCCCCCTCTTACCCAGGACATCTTGTGCGTGGTTGCGGCCATAGTGATTTTGTGGAAATGTGCGGACTGGTTCGTCGAGGGCGCGGTGGCGATTGCGGAAAAGCTGGCGGTGCCGCAGATGCTGGTCGGGCTGGTAATTGTGAGTCTGGCGACTACGTCCCCGGAACTAATGGCTTCCGTGTTGGCGGCATTGCGCGGCATGCCCGAGGTGGCGCTGGGCAACGCGGTGGGCTCGGTTACCGTCGACGCGGCGGTGGCGCTGGGGCTCGCGGCGCTGGTTGCTTCGACGCCGCTGGTGGCCGAGCCGCGCCTGTTCCGCACGAGTGCGGTAATGCTCGTGTGCGCGATTATTCTTGCCTTCGTCATGTGCCTGGACGGCGTGCTTGCGCGTTCGGACGGCCTGATGCTGCTGGCGCTCTACGTGGGCTACGTCGTTGTGTCGTACATGCGGGTGCGGCGGGGGCGCGCGGCGGCGGACGAATTGCCGTTCGAACCGCCCGACGAGAGGCTTGTCCAACTGTCCGCGGGAAAGACAGCGGCCTGCTTCGGCCTGGGCCTGGCGGGCGTGCTGGGCGGCAGCCACCTGCTGCTGCAGGGCGCGGTCGGCATCGCCGGGGCCGCGGGCGTGCCGCCGGTGGTCGTGGGCCTGACGATCGTGGCCGTGGGCACGTCCATGCCCGAGATCGCGACGTGCCTCGCGTCCGCGTTGAAGAAGCAGAGCGGCATCGGCGTCGGCAACATCCTTGGCGCGGACATCCTGAATCTGTGCTGGGTCGCGGGCATGTCCGCGATCGCGAACCCGTTGCGCGCCGAGATGCGCGTTATTCTGGTCATGTTTCCCGCCGTCGCTGTCATCGTCGGCATGATGCTGATCATGCTCCGCTGGGATTACCGTCTGAGCCGCTGGAATGGGGCTGTGCTCTTGGCGCTGTACATCGTCTATATTGCGGTCCTGCTGGCTTTTTCGCCGCGCGAGGCGCCGATTCCGGGGATTGGCCCGTCGTGACCCCGCGGGAGAAGCAAGCGCGCGGAAGCCGGTGTGATCCGACCGCCCCGGAAGACCGTCTGCTGGACGGGGGGCTCGATGCGGCGTTGTTCGATATGGACGGCACGACGACCGCGACCGAGGACGTGTGCTGCCTGGCGCTGGAAGACATGTTGCGGCGCATGGCGGGCGTCACGGATGCGGCCGCGCCGCCGCGCCTGGACCGCGACCGCGACTATCCCGCGCTGATTGGCTACAGAACGCGGGAGAACCTGGAGTACCTGGGCGCGCAATACGGGCATTTACTCTCCGTCGATGCATCCCTGCGCGCTTTCTTCGAGGCTGCGGCGTGGCATCTTGGGCCGTGCGCGGAGCCGGCGCAGGCCGCTGCGACGCGTGCGGCACTGGCGGATTTCGGGCTCGGGCAGTTGCTGGAAGAGCGGCAATTTCAGGTGCTCATCACGACGCTTGGCGGACCCGCGCCGGAAGGCATCCTGGATGTTCTCGCGTCCCGGTACGGTCCTGCGTTCCGCGCGCGCTGGCGCGATCACTGGCCACAGGCCGGCCTGTTGCTCTACGCCTGCCTGTACCACCGCCGCCTCCTCAGCGACGACGACCCGATGATCGCGCCATTGCCGGGCGTAGGCGTGTTCATGGCGCTGGTCAAGGGCCGTCTCGGCGCGGACGCCGCGCGCTGCCACCCGTTGCTCGCGGGGGCGCTCCCGGCCGGCGCCGAGATCGCATGCAGCCCCGCGCAGCTCGGCGCGCTCGGCGCCCTGTTCGAGCGGCGGCCCGCGAAAACCGCGCTCGTAACCACGTCGTCGTCCTACGAAGCCGGGCACGTCTTGCGGCACGTTCTTTCCAAGTTGCGCCGCGAAGTCCCGGACTGGGGATTGCCCCAGGAGCGCCAGGAGCCCCTGCTGACGCTGTTCCAGGGGCCGGAAACCTGCTACGACGCGATTGTGACGGCGAACGACATCCCCGAAGCGCGATTGAAACCCTGCGGCGACCCGTACGCGCTGGCGCTGGCGCGCCTCGACATCGGCGCGGACGGATTGCGCCGCGTGGCCGGATTCGAGGATACGGAGCCGGGCGTCATCTCCCTGCGCGCGGCGGGCGTTTCGCTGGCAGTGGCGTTGCCCTTTGAAGGCACGCGCGCGCACGACTTCCGGGCCGCGGCGCATGTCGCGCACCGGGGCTTTCCGGAAGTTCTGCTGTATCACCACGCGTTTCTACCGGAGCAGGCGTTTCAGGACGCGCATGCGGCCTCGCCCGCGGATTGACGCCGCCGGTATCATATGATAGCGTTGCCGCGCGAAGCGCAGGCATCTGGTTCAACTGCAGGAAGGAAAGCGTCCGGCCTATGGCAAAACACTGTATCAACGCCACGGATGGCCCGCCCGCCAAAGGGCCTTACTCGCACGCCGTCATCGCGGGTGACCTCGTTTTCGTGTCCGGACAGGGTCCGTTCACGGCGCAGGGCGTCTCCTATGGCACGCTGGAGCAGGAAACGCGCGTCACCTTCGACAATTTGAAGAAGGTGCTCGCCGCCGCCGGGTGCGGCCTTGAAGATGTCGTGAAAGTGACGGTATTCCTTGCGGACATGAACGACTTCGCCGAGTTCAACCGAATTTATCAGGAGTATTTCCCGTCGGGGTGCCCTGCGCGCAGTTGCGTGCAGGTGGGCCGGCTGCCGCTGGATATCAAGGTCGAAATTGAAGCGGTGGCGCTGGCAGGGAACAGGGAATAGGGAACAGGGAACAGGGA
>JAGMZX010000078.1:6704-7967 GCA_018005585.1 Candidatus Hydrogenedentota bacterium
AGTATTTCCCGTCGGGGTGCCCTGCGCGCAGTTGCGTGCAGGTGGGCCGGCTGCCGCTGGATATCAAGGTCGAAATTGAAGCGGTGGCGCTGGCAGGGAACAGGGAATAGGGAACAGGGAACAGGGAGGCCGCCGCGTGAAGATTATGCGCGCTGTTGTGTTGTTGATGTGTTCGGTGGCGGTGGCGCAGTCGCCCGCCGACTATAACAACCGCGGCATCGAGGCGTATGAGGCGGGCTCTTATGAAGAGGCCGTCACGTGGTTTGAGCGCGCGCTGGACCTGACCCCCGAAAATGACGTGGTCCGCCGCAACCTGTGCAACGCGCGCCAGGGTATCGCCGACCAGCTGGCCCGCGCCGGCGATTTCGCCGCCGCCGCCGCCAACCTGGAACGGGCCATCGCCGCCGACCCGGAGAACCCGTCGCCGCTGGTGCAGATGGGCGTTTACTATCTGCGTCTCGACATGGTGCCCGAGGCTATCCGCCGGCTGGAAGAAGCGATTGAATTGAAACCGGGTCATCTCGATGCCCATGAATTCCTTGGCGAAGCCTACTACCGGGACAACGATTTGCCTTCGGCGCGCGCGCAATGGGATTACGTGCTCGGTATCGAGCCGAACCGGCCTGGCCTGCGCGAACGCTATGAAAAGGCCTTCCGCGAAGAGTCGATTGAGGCGGAATTCAAGAAGACCAACTCGAGCCATTTCAAGCTCAGTGCGCCCCGGGAAATCCCCTACCACGTGCGCAACCGGGTCATGCGCTTGCTCGAGGAGGCCTACCGCGAAATCGGGCGCAAGTTCGGCGGCGAATATCCGCCCGGGCCGATTCAGGTCATTCTGTATGACGCGGACCAGTTCAACGAAGCGACGCAAATGGACGAGCATGTTGGCGCCGTCTATGACGGCAAGATCCGCGCGCCTATGACGGGCAAGGATGGCCAGTGGCTGCCCGATGAAGAATTGCAGCGCCGTCTCACGCACGAGTACGTGCATGTCGTTGCGCGCTTCCTTGCGGGCGAGAATATCCCGTGGTGGTTGAACGAGGGGCTGGCAGAGACGTTCAGCGATGAGCTTGGCGCGGACAAGGTGGAAATGCTCCGCAACGCGCGCGCCGCGGGCGCGCTCTACACGCTCGCCGAACTCGAGCCGAGCCAGCTCAAGGCGCGCAGCCCGGAAACCTTGCGCATCGCTTATCTGCAAGCCCATTTGACGGTCCGGCACCTCTGGGACCGCTTTGGCCAGCGTCGCCTGCGCGATATGATGTC
>JAGMZX010000078.1:8067-11956 GCA_018005585.1 Candidatus Hydrogenedentota bacterium
TCAGCCGGCGCAGCGCCGCCTCGCGCTGCTCGCCCTGCGCAATGCCCAGATACAGCGGGAATATCTGCGAGAACTGGCTGCCCTCGTCATAGCAGCCTTTCTCCACGTTGAAGAAGCGCGCATTGTACGCTGCCGCGATGGCGTCCTTCTTCGCCGCCCAGCGCGCCTGATCGTCCGTCTTGCCCAGCGCCCCGGCGAACTCCTCGAGCATTTTCGCCGTCCAGTAGTAGCAGCCCGAGCCGATGGGCGGCATCGGCGTTTGCTCGACGCCGACCCAGTCGCCATAGTGGCAGTATTCGAGGACATTGTCGACTGCTTTCGCGTCCAGCGTGCCGAACCAGCGCGCGATGTTGTCGTAATGCCGCTCAACCGCGCGCAGGTCGCCATAATAACGGTAGCAATACCACGTGATCAGCGGATAGGCGATGGCCCATGGCGGCGATCCGTCCGGCTGCCCCCACAGATGCGGGCAGGTATCGGGCACAAAGCCCTCGGGGCTCTGCGAATCCGCGATCACGCGCAGGAAGTTCTCGTAGTAGGCGGCCATGTCGAAATTGAGGATGCCGGTCTCCGCCGCGAGGTGCGCGTCGCCCATCCAGCCCATGCGCTCGTCACGCTGCGGGCAATCCGTCGGGATGCTCATGTTGTTGCCGCGGATGGACCACAGCGTGATGTCGCGAATCTGGTTGTAGAGTTCGTTAGCGCACTCGAAATGGCCTGCGCGGCGCAGGTCCGTGTGCGCCACTTGCGCCTCGACCTTTTCCGCCGTCAATTCACCCGGATAGCCGCGAATTTCCGCGTAGCGGAACCCGTGTTGCGTGAAACGCGGCGCATAGGCCTCGGGGCCGCCGCCCTTGAGCACGTACCGGTCCGTGACGCGCGCCGACCGCAGGTTTTCCACGTTGAGCCGCCCGTCGGGATACAGCAGTTCCGCGTGGCGCATGACGACCTCGGTCCCGGCCGGGCCTTCCACCTGGAGTTTCATCCAGCCTGTCAGGTTCTGCCCGAAATCGACGATCACCGAGCCGTCGTCCAGCGGCGTGAGTTTCACCGGTTTGACCGTGTCGACGACGCGGATGGGCGGCATAATCTGGCTGCTCATCTGCTCCGGCGGCGTTTCCAGGGGTACGACCGCTTCCCAGCCCGCGTCGTCGTAACCCGGCGCGTTCCAGCCGGTTTTTTCGAGCCGCGCATCATATGTTTCGCCGTGATACAGGCTCTCCTCGACAATAGGCCCGGACGACCAGCGCCAGGACGGGTCGGTAACAATTTGCTGGACCTCGCCGTCCGCATAGTCGATGCACAATTGCAGCCACCCGGCGCACGTGCCCTGCCACCAGCCGTGGCCGAGCATGAGGCCCGCGACGTTGTCTCCCTGTTGCAGCAGGTTTGTTACGTCGTGGGTCACATAAAGGGCCCGCTTGTGGTGTTGCTGGTTCGCCGGGTCGAGCACGTGATTGCCCACGCGTTCGCCGTTCAAGTACAGCTCGTAATAACCCAGCCCGGACACATACGCCCGCGCGCGGCGGACCGGCTTCGCCACGAGGAACGCCTTGCGCATCAAGGGCGATACACGCCGGCCCGGCTGCGAAACGCGAATACCGTCCACCATATCCTTGCGGCGCCAGTAGCCGCCGTCGAGCAGGGACGCCGCCTCGACCGAACGGCCCTGCGCGAGGTTGTTGCCCTGCGCGTCGAGCACTTCCACTTCGGCCAGCGCGAAGAGGCACTGTCCCGCGCTATTGTCGCGCATTTGCCGCACGTTAACGCGCACATACCGCGCGGGAGTTGGAGTACACTCGAATTTCACTGGTGTCTCGCCGGGATTTGGCTGGTCCTCCGCTGTCTTGTCCGCGACCGTCTGGGCCTTTGCCCGGCCCGGTTCCGGCGACAACGTGACCGAATAGCGCACCGGAAATCCGTAGCCGGTCAGGTCTTGTGTTTCCGTTTTCATGCGGGCGGGGTATAGCACGACCGCGGCGACTTCGCGCGCTTCGCCCAGGTCGATCTGTACCCACTGGCGGCGATTGTTCTCGTCGAAAAACTTGCTGTGGTAGCCGAGGGAGTCAACGATGTCCTCAATGCCGCGCACCCACGCAGCCTGGAAATCTCCGGGGGACAAGAGGCCCATTTCAAACGAAGCCGTATTGCTGAAGGGGCCGGCCCGGTCCTGCCGGTCCCACGCGCGCACGCGCCAGTGATACGTGCGGCCCGCCGCCAGCGGGGGGCCGCTGTAGACGACATGTACATTCTCGGCGGAAGCCGTCTTGCCCGTGTCCCACACGTCCGGCTGGCTGTTGAGCAAACCTTCCTGAGAAGTGGCCACCTGCACCTGGTATGCGGTCTGGCCTTGGTTGCGCTCCGTGTGCCGCACCCACCAGCTGAACCGCGGCGCGGGCGTGTCCACGCCCGCCGGCTCGCTCACATACTCGACACGCAGGTTCTCCGGCGCGAGCATCTCCGCCCGGGCCGCGGGCGCGAGAAGCGTTCCGCTGCCTGCCAGAATCATCGCGAACATTCCCGCCACGCGCATTGCCATACCGTCTCCTTTCTTTGTCCACCCGCGCTTCAGCGGGCACGACAGTGCTTGCGAATCCGCCGGCGCAGGCCGTCTATCGCGGCGCATACAGGGCCATGATCAGCATCCCAATCACTCCCGCGAACGCCAGCAAGGCAAAGATGCATCCGCCCCAAAGCCGCACCTTGAACCAGCGCGAAATGTGGCCGCATGACGGGCAGACCTCACGGCCCGCGAGCAGCGGCGCGCCGCACGCGGGGCAGGTTCGCCCGGGCTGCGCCGCGCCGCTCATGTCGCCGCTTCGCATCGCGGCGCCGTGCACGCAGCGCGCACGCTGCCGTCGAGTTCGTGCAGCGTGACCTCAAGCATGCCGGTCGCGATGCGTATGATGCCGTAAGAGGCGCGCTCGCCCCGATCCATGGGACCGCGCAAGTGGCCCGGATTCAGGTAAATCTGGGGCTCGACACGGTTCACCGCGGCCCGGTGCGTATGGCCGCACAGGAGTATATCGGCCTTGCGTTCCGGGACACCCCAGTCCGCGCTGGAATGGGCGCATGCGATGGAAATACCCGCCGCCTCGATAATCAGCGTCTTCGGGGCGCTGCCTGTTTCATATTCCGGGCACCAGAGGCCGGGAACCGCGTGCACGGTGTAACCCGTGATAATCAGCTCCAGCGCGTCCGCGTAGTCGTCGCCGAGATGAATGACGCGCTCGGCCCCGTGCCGTTCCGTCATATGTTCCGCGACGCGAAACATCAGCGGCAGACGGCCATGCGTGTCGCTCATGACACCGATGATCACTACCGGCCCTCCGCGAATGCGTCATAGAGCGCCTGGCAGCGCGCCTGGTCCAGCGCCTGGTCCGCGAAGATCAGGCGGAACCGCAGATCGAGCGGCTGACCCTCTTCCAGCGTGGGCTCGAAGAAGGCGCCAAACCGGGCGTACCGGCGGACCGAATACACGGGCACGCCGCCGGGCAGGTCCGGCGGCGACATATGAATGACCCAATAGCGCTTGCCGCGCACCTCGACGCTCGCGCAGACCCACCACGCGCCCACGACCTTGTCATCCTCCAATTCCTGCGCGCCTGCCGGCAGGAGGTACTGCGTCGTGTCCGGATGGTCCGCCACCTCCTGCGCCATGCGGATGTGCATGCCCGCGTGCTGCAAGTCGCCCTTCAACCGAATCGTCCCGCGAAGAGAAGCGAGTCTGGATTCGAAATCGACCAGGCGCAGCCCGTCTTTTGTGGGTGTCGCCCCAATCGTGCGGACTTCCTCGATGAAAGGCGCGTCGCGCAGGTCGCGCCATTCGATTTTCTCCTGTTGGAAGGCCCACAACCCGTGCGTGCCGAACGCCAGC
Organism: Candidatus Hydrogenedentota bacterium; assembly: GCA_018005585.1. Classification (NCBI taxonomy): domain Bacteria; kingdom Pseudomonadati; phylum Candidatus Hydrogenedentota; species Candidatus Hydrogenedentota bacterium. The sequence continues at coordinate 11,945 of JAGMZX010000078.1, forward strand.
CACGCGACGTGC
>JAGMZX010000078.1:12056-26772 GCA_018005585.1 Candidatus Hydrogenedentota bacterium
TGTGGGTGTCGCCCCAATCGTGCGGACTTCCTCGATGAAAGGCGCGTCGCGCAGGTCGCGCCATTCGATTTTCTCCTGTTGGAAGGCCCACAACCCGTGCGTGCCGAACGCCAGCCACGCGACGTGCAGTTGGTAACACTCCTCCATGCCCCAGGTATTGAAATGAGCATCGCCGATGACGGTGTCCCGCCAGCCGATGAACATGCCGCGGTGATGCGTATAGAGACCGCCGGGGCCTTTCGTAATCGCGCCTGTCCCCTCGAAATCGAACACGTGCGTGTAGACCTTGTACGTGCTGACGGGGTCTTGCCTGTCAAAGGGTATCGTCACGGTGCGCAGCCACGGGGCGCCGTCCACCACAAGGTCCACGCCCTGCTGAAACGGCGGTTCAGGATCGTTTCCCGCCGCGCAGGCCGCGCCCGTTACCGCGAGCAGCGGCGCCAATAGAAAGACAAAGTGTCGCATAAAGGGGGCTCCTTGGCGGGGTTCAGGGTTCGGGGTTTGAGATGGACACGACGGTTGCCTCGGTTCATTGCGTTCCCGTTGCGGTCTGCCCACGGCTAAACCAGGCGACGACTCCGCCCAGCGCGATTAGAACGATCGCCAGCGCCAGATCGAGCGCGACGACAAGGCCGCCGCCCACCCACGGCAGCACCGCGAGCAGCAACACGCCGATCAAGAGGATGGATACACCCACGACGCCGAACGGCGATATGTACGCGCGAGCAACGCGTATCTCTTCGTCTTCAGGCAGCGCGCCGATGGGCGTGCGGAGCCGCGCGTAGAAGGCTTCCGTGCGCGCGCGTGCGGCGGAGTCCGGCGGGGCGATAAGGCTGAACAGCAGCATGACGCCAAAGGTCACGATCGCCGTACTGAGGAAGAGGACGATCTCCATTTTCAGGGCCAGCCCCGCGATCACGATGTTCTCATTCTTATGATCCCAGAGGATGCCGAGGAACTGCACATCGTGCTTGTAGCGCGAGAGGAAGAACAGAGCCAGGCCGCAGGCGATGCCCACAAGGAATCCGGCGGTCGCGCCCTGATTCGTCGCTCTTCGTGAGACGAGTCCGAGCAACATCGGCACAGCGACGGGCGCCGTGGCCACGCCAAAGAGCGTGACCATGATGCGGAAGAGGTCCTCCGCTTTGCCGCGGGCCATAAGGAACGCCGTGAGGAGCGCCACCGCCCCGACAACGAGCGTCATGCAGCGGCCCACGAGCACCAGTTCGCTTTGCGACGCGCGCGGGCGCACGAGCCGCTTGTATACGTCGTTCGTCAGGACGCTCGCGCACACGTTGTAGTCCGCGCTCAGCGTGGACATGGTGGCCGAGAACATCGCGGCGACGGCGAGGCCGAGCATCCCCGCGGGAAGCAGTTCCGTGCATAGCAGGGGGTAAACCTTGCCTGCGTCCTCGAGCCCGGGCAGGAACTGCGTGGCCGCGATTGCCGGGAAAAACATCATGGGCGGGCCTATGATATAGAGCGCGATAACGAGCCACCCCACCTTGACCGCGTCCCGTTCCCTGGGCACGCAGTAATACCGTTGGATGAGCGACCAGTTGATGCTGCTCCAAGCGAGCGCATACAAGAGCACCAGCGGAATCACATAGGTCCAGCCAAACTCTTCCGTCACCGGACGGAAGAAACCTTCGGGCGCTTGCTCCAGAATCGCGCCGACGCCGCCCGCACGAACGATGGAGAGCGGCAGGATCACGAGAATGCCCACCGTCAGCACGACAAACTGGATGAAATCGGTCACCGCGACCGCCCACAACCCGCCCATGAACGTATAGACGAGAATGATGCTGCCCGCTGCGAAGACGCTGATCCGGATGTCGAGGCCTACGCAGATGGAAATGAACGTGCCGGTCGCGAAAAGCTTGATGCCGTCGTCGATAATCTTCACGGGCACGCCCTGCCACGCGAACAACTGGCGCACGAGCGAACTATACCGCGTTTCCAGGTACTCGACCGGGCTGTCGATCCGGGCGCGGCGCCAGCGCGCCGCGAAAAACGTGGCGCTGAAAAATGTGGCGGGCACAGCCACCCATAGCAGCGTGATGCCGACCCAGCCGTAGCGATAGCACAACGACGGATAGAACACGAACGCGGCCACGCTGAAACTGGTCATGTAGAACGAGACGCCGCTGAGCCACCATGGAATGCTGTTGCCGCCGCTGAAATAATCCTTCATATGCCGCATGCGGTTGTAGAAATACACGCCGATGCCCAGCATCAGCACGAAATACCCGCCGACCATCAACAGGTCCGGAAATTCGAGGTGTCCCTGATTGACAGGCATGACTGATGGCCTCCTTCCGCTCTTTGTCTACGGCGCTCGCGCTACTCGAAACTGGTCAGGCCGCGCGCGAAAACGACCGAATCGGCGATTGCGTGTTTCGTCTGCTCCCCGGTCAATTCCACACCCTGGACTCCTTCGAATTCGAGCGTAACCGGGCCCGTGTAGACCTTTTCGCGCAGCATCCGCACGATGGCAGGGAAGTCTACCACGCCCTGGCCGAGCACGGGGAAGTTCCACGTCTCGAATGCGCCGTTGTGGTCCTTGAATTCGACCGTGCCCACGTAATCGATGCTTTTCGCCAATTCCGCCACGGCGCTCGTGCCGCGGTTGTAGTACGTGATATTCGCCGTGTCGAAATTCACGCGGATGTTCGGATGATCGATCGCCCGCATCGTTTCGACCTGGACCGCTCCGTTTGTGCCGAGGTCCGGGTGCGTTTCGAGGGTGATCGTGACGCCGTGCGCGCGCGCGAGTTCGCCCGCGGCGCGAATCCGCGCATAGGCGTCCTCCTTGGAGAGCTCTCCCCGTTTTGCCGACATGAACATGTATTTCACGCCCATCTTTTCGCACGTTTCCAATTGCGCCGCGATGTCGTCCAGGAACGTGTCCTTGCTCAACTCCGCGCCGCAACGGAACACGAGCGGTTTCAGGCCGTACTGCGCGAGGCGCTGCATCTCGGCGTCCGCCTGGTCCGGCGCGGGAACCGCCATGAACACGTACTTGACCCCGATCTCCTGCAAGTGCGCCCAGGCCGAGTCCTGATACTTGCCGTAGCTCATCACGCGCACGGCGAGCGGCCACGGCTCGGCCGCGGGCGCCCCTTGCGGCCCAAGCGTCGCGCAGCCGGCAACGCAAAACACAACACATAGACAAGAAAGGACTTCATGTAACCGCATTTCCTCACCCTTCCTTTCACATCGGTGCCGAAGCGCCACAAGCACGCTCAGTGTCACACGGTCTCACGACGGTACGCGGGCGATTTTGCCAACGGCGCAAGTCTTGCCTTCATAGGTGCGCGTCAGGCTGCCGCAGGTCTTGCGAAGGCGCCCTCCTCCACCCGAAGGACAATGCTGAATGTCCATACCGCCGTCTCTGAACGGGATGATCGGCCGGAACGAGGTCTCTGCCACTCGCGCTCACGCGGCGCCCGCGCAGCCGCTGCCAAAGAGGACCATCCTCCAGCAAAGCAAGCGTCTTGGCGCTGCGTTCTTTCCGTGTCAACGCCGTGTCTTCAGCGTCGAACTCCTCACGCCGTTTTCGCATGAATGAGACGGCGTCAGAATCCTTCTTCATATGCCAAGACCTCCTTCGGGGTCCGAATTTCGATTGTACCATAGCCCTGTTCAAAGTTAACCGCGCTGCATAACCGTATGCCCCCGAGATTGACGATGTGCGGGGAGTCCGAACTGACAAATACGTCCGCGCGTCCCGCCGTTGCCAACGTCACATGCAGCGCATCCGCATGCGGACCGCTTCCCACCACACCGCGGCTCAAATGGGCTTCCGCCAGGTCCGTCGCTTCGCGGCTACCCGACAAGACAAGCGCATTTTCCTCCGAAACGACCGAAATGTGGCGTCTCACTGCCCCTGGCGCCGCCCGGAGCTCTCGCCGAGTGTGGTCTGACAACGCCATCACATGCCGCCCTGCAACAAGCTCATTCGATAGCGCAAGACTCGCATCGGCAAACACTGCATCTTCACAGCCGCCGGTTGCCGGCGCGTCCACGCAGATAAGATAGCGGCTTCACGATGATTCGTTCTCTTTCTCTTTCGCACTGATCTCTTTGGCAAGACCTGTCTCGCCTTTTCAGTCTTGGTCTTCCTCCCATTTCGTATCCCAGGACGCCGCCCGTGGGCTATTGTGCCGCCGCCCCTTCGGACCGCATTCGAAGTCACGAGCCTCGTCACAGGAATTCAGGGCGAACCTTCCTCTTGGCTATCCAACGGAAGGAGAAATCGCTTCCATTCCGGAGATTCTTGATGGCCGAAATTGACAAACTAGCCCACCGGACAACGCACGACCCTATGAGTGACGGTCAGCCCAAATTAGCGTTCCGCTATCTTGATTTTGAAGAGTCTGATACTAATCTGCGCTGATCTTCACTAATCCGCTTTCCGAAATAAGATTCGTCTCTGACCGCGCATTCTCGACTACGCCGCCAATTCCTTCCTGTGCGCCCAGACTTTCTCGAAGGCCGCGACGTATTGGTCGACGAGTTCCGGAACCTCTTTCGTGAAGTACGGCAGACCCATGCTCGTCGCGTTCGCCTGGCGCGAGCCGGGCAGATCGGGGATCACGGGTTTGTGGTGCCACCACTCGTCCTCGGCGTAGAGCGGCAACTCGTGTTGTAGCGTGTAGTGCGTGCCGCTGATGCGCACGCCCTCGGCCTGGAGCGCCTCGACCGCCTTGTCGCGCGTCATGCCCGCTTCCTTTTCGTCGATAAAGAGCATGTTCCACGCGTAGTAGAGCCGCTGCATGTCCTTGCGCCCGCTTGACTGTTCGTAGAGGCCCGGCAACTGCGTGAGCACGTCGTTGAGACGGCGGACCTGTTTCGCGCCCGCTTCGTTGCGCGCGACAAGCCCTTTAAGCTGGCACCGCGCCAGCGCCGCCGCGAACGGGTGCATGCGGAACTTCAAGCCTAGCCCGGAGCCTTTGTATTTGTAATACGCGCCGTCCTGCGCCACGCCGGGCATGTCGTAATTGCCGAAGGACGTGGCGCGCTCGAAGTCCTCCTGATTCTGGTACACGCCCATGCCGCCCTCGATCGCGGGCAGTGGTTTCGACATCTGGTAGCTGTAGATCGACATGCGGCCCCACGTGCCCATAACCTTGTCTTTCAACTTCGCGCCGTGCGCGTGCGCGGAGTCTTCGAGCACGATGAGCCCCTTCTCATTGGCCCAGTCGCTGATGTGGTCCATGTCCGCGGGCAAGCCGATCCAGTGGACCGGCAGCACCGCCTTCGTGTTCGGCGTGAGCCGCTTCTTCGCGTCGTCGAGATCGAAATTGAGCGTGCGCGGGTTGATGTCCACAAACACGGGTACGAGCCCGAACAGACGCATGGGCACGATCGTCGCGAAGAAGGTGTAGCTGGGCACCAGAATCTCGCTGCCCGGCGGCAGGTTCAGCGCGAAGAACATCGACGCCAACGCGCTGGTTCCATTGAAGTGCGCCTTGGCATATGGCGCGCCCAGAAACTCCTTCCACTCCTGTTCCAGTTTGTCTATAGGGTCGTAACTGGGCGCGTGCAGCAGTTCGAGAATCGCCTGCTCTTCTTCCGGACCGTACAGCGGCCACCGCGCGGCGTCGCCATCGGGCGCGGTAATGGCCTTTGGCCCGCCGTGCAGGGCCAGCTTTTCGGTCGCGGCGCGGGCGCTCCGCGGCGCCGAGGCGGTCAGGCCCGCGGCGGCCATTGCCCCGGTCGAAATCAGAAAGTCGCGGCGTGAAGGACGGAATGCATCGGACGTATGCTGCGGAGTCATCGTAATATCCCTCCGGTTGTTCAAATCCCCGCGGTCTAAACGAGTAACCATGGAAAACCTGCCCACCATCATAATCGCCTGGCGCCGGACTATCAAGGATTGCCCAGCCGGATGTTGACGCAGCGGGCCAGTTCTTCTAAGCTAGTCCTTTCGCCAACAGGAAGAAGGGAGCGTAATCATGGGCATGACTATATTGGCGATTTTGAGCGGATCGATGTTGTGCGGCGCGGCGGACAGCGGCTGGATGGCCGGTGTGGCGCGCGCCGATATCACTCCCGAAGAGCCCATGTGGCTTGCGGGTTACGCCTCGCGCGGTCACGAGGCCGAGGGTACGCTGCATCCGCTCTGGGTCAAGGCGCTTGCCCTTCAGGACGCCGCGGGGAACAAGGCCGTGCTCGTGACCAGCGATATTCTGGGCTTTCCGAAGAGCATGTCCGACCGCATCCGCGACCAACTGAAGGCGCGGCTGGGTTTGGAACGCGCGCAGATTGTCCTGAACTCGTCGCACACGCACTCCGGGCCCGTTCTCGACGAATCGCTGTTGTGCATCTATCCGCTGGACGCGCAAGGGCTGGACAAGGTGAAACGGTATTCGAGCAGGCTCGAAGCGCAGGTGGTGGCCGCGGTGGAAGAGGCGTTCAATGCCATGCAGCCGGCGCAACTCGCGTCGGGCAACAGCGTCGCGCGTTTCGCGGTCAACCGCCGCAACAACAAGGAAGCGGAGATTCTCGAAACACACGACTTTGACGGCCCCGTGGACCATGCCGTTCCCGTACTGCGCGTCACGAGGCCGGACGGCGCCGCGCTCGCGCTGGTCTTCGGCTATGCCTGTCACTGCACAGTGCTTGACCAGTACCAGTGGTGCGGCGACTACGCCGGTTTTGCGCAGATCGCCGTCGAGCAGACGCATCCCGGTTGTACCGCCCTCTTTTTTGCCGGTTGCGGCGCGGACCAGAACCCGCTGCCGCGCCGTTCGGTCGCGCTCGCGGAAAAATACGGCAAGGACCTCGCCGCCGCGGTTGCATGCGCGCTCTCGGGGCCGATGCAGACGCTCGATCCCGTCCTGCGGACCGCCTACACGGAAGTAGAACTCCCGTTGTGCCCGCCGCCGACGCGCGAGCAACTGGCGGCCTATGCGAGGGATGCCGATAGTTATCACAAGAAGGCCGCCGAGGAACTGATCGCCCAACTCGACGCGGGAAAACCACTCAGGACCACCTATCCTTATCCGGTGCAGTGCTGGCGTCTCGGAAACAAGAATATCGTCGTATTGGGCGGCGAAATCGTTGTGGACTACGCGATTCTCGCCAAGAAACTGCTGGGGCACGACACTTTTGTCATGGGCTACTCGAATGACATGATGAGCTACATCCCGTCGGTGCGCGTGCTGAAGGAAGGTGGGTACGAGGGCGAAACGGCGCAAATCCTGTATGGCATGCCCGCCAAATGGCAAGACGACATCGAACAGCGCATCCTCGACGCCCTGAAAGAACTCGCGGCCGGCCTCGGAGCGCTGGTACCGTGACCCGCCCCAGGACAACCGCTCTTGGTTTCCCGCCCAATGGCCCCCTCTGCGTCCCGTTGGTCCTTTTGGTCTTCTCTTCTCTCGCCATGCCTCTGGCGGCCGAGTCGCCCGACTCCCGCGATGTTCGCGCCCACGGCGCAACCGGCGACGGTCTCGCCGATGACACCGCCGCCGTCCAAGGCGCGATCGATGCCTGCGCCGCGGCTGGCGGAACGGTCGTGTTCCCGCCGGGTGCGTACCGGTGCGGCACGCTCTACCTGCGCAGCCGTGTTCACTTGTTTCTTGACCACGGGGCCACGCTGCTCGGCAGCGACAATCCGGAAGATTACGCCCCCTTCGAGAAGATCGATTTCAGGAACGACGCCGACCCGGAAACCTCGTTTTTTCAGCGGTCGCTGCTTTTCGGCGACGGTATCGAGCGTGTCGCCATCACAGGCAGCGGGACGATCGACGCCAATCATGTCAAACGCGGCGGACCCAAGCCGATCGCCCTGAAACGCTGCGCATTCGTCGAAATCCGCGGGATTCGCATCCTGAACGCGCCGAACTACGCGATCAGCCTGCTCGGAACCGACAACGTGAACATCGACGGCGTAACGATCCTCAACGCCTTCGCCGACGGTATCGACCCGGACTCCTGCCGCAACGTGCGCGTCTCGAACTGCCATATCGAATCCGTCGACGACGCGATCGTGCCCAAAGCCAGCTTTTCACTCGGCGAACGGCGCGCCTGCGAAAACATTGTCGTGACGAATTGCGTGTTGTCCACCGTGTGCAACGGCTTCAAGCTGGGCACGGAATCCGGCGGGGGGTTCAGACGCATTGCCGTAAGCAATTGCGTCATTACCGGATTCAAGGATCACCGCCCGGCCATCTCGGGCATCGCGCTCGAATCCGTGGACGGCGGCGACCTCGACGGCATCGTGGTCTCGAACATTGTCATGGACCGCGTGCGCGCGCCGGTCTTCATCCGCCTAGGCAACCGCGGGCGGGACATGGGCGAGCCGGTCCCGGGCACGTTGCGCAACGTCAGCGTCAGCAACGTTGTCGCGACGCGCGCCTCGCTCGCGTGCAGCATCACCGGCCTGCCTTACGCGCGCGTGCAGGGCGTAACGTTGTCCGATATCCGAATCCATTTCATCGGCGGCAACCCACGCCAGCCGGATAACGAGCCAGTGCTCGAACTCGCGCGCGTCTACCCCGAAGCGGCCATGTTCGGCGCCATGCCCGCCTATGGCCTGTATTGCCGCCACGTGGACGACTTGGCGCTGCGCAACGTCGTCCTCGACTACGCCGACGATTTCTGGCGGCTCACGACCGACGTTTATCGCGATATCACGTGGCCCGAGAACGGCGGCATGCCTTCGCACGCGGAGCCCGCGGAGGCCGGGCATGCCCTGTTTTGCGAAGACGTGCGTCACTTGCGCATCGACGGGTTTCGGGCTCGCCCGAGCAGGGACGGCGCGCCGGCGGTCTATCTCACGGAAGTTCTCGACGTGAGCATGGACGCCGCCGCAACGGAGCAGGCATCGGGCAACGTCCGCGCAGAATAAGTCTGCGGCCAGGCGCGGTACGGGCGTCTCACCCGTGCAGGAGCATGGTCTCCGCTTCCGCGGGGATGCCGCCCATGCCACAGGGCATCAATCTTTGACGGATTCCTCGCCGTTATAGGTGACGTTGAGTCCGGCGAGACTGCTGTTCGGCTCATAGTGCAACGCTACGCCCTCGGGCGCGCGCGCTTCGATGCTCACCACGTCGCCAGTCCGGCTCCACGACACTTCCACCGGACCCTTCACGGACGCGCTCGCGCCCTTGGCCCAATCAAGGCCGCACAGGTACGGGCTGACCCGGTAGGACGTCCCGCCAGGCGCGTCGGGCACGATGCCAAGGACGATCCGGTTCAGGAAATGGATCGGCGCGGACGACCACGCATGGCAGTGACTGCGCGTCGGGAATTCGTCACGGCCGATGTTGCCCTCGGCGAAGGACTCCCAGACCGTGGTCGAGTGGAGATCGAGCATCGGCTGATAGTAGCGGTAAATGCGCTGGACGATATCTTCCGCCTGGCCTTCCTTTTCAAGCGCCTCGAACAGATACATCGCCGCGAAGGGCGAGCCGAGCGGCGTCACGCCTTCCGGCAGATTCAGGACTTTCGCCAGCACATCGTCATGACGTTCCGGCGGCACGATGTCGTAGAGCAGACTCAAGAATCCGGTGTGGATGCAGGACTTCTCGCTTGCGGCGCCGTCGTTGTGGATGCTGTCCGGATACCAGCCGCGCTTGTCGTCCCAGAGCGCGTTGATGGCCGTGACAAGCCGCTCGCGATAGCCGCGCAGCCAGTCGAGGTGTTCCTGGTCTCCGAGTGTTTCGCCGCATTTGATGGCGGCGTCGATCGCGCCCACGACAAACATGCTGTTGTGTGTGACGGTGTTGTGGCCGTCGTCGATCGCGGTCCAGTCGAACATGTTCCAGAAGGGCGCGCTGAACAGGCCGCGCGCGTCGCTGTACTGCTCCGCGCCCTCGAGATTCTTGATGACGTAGGGATACGCCCACGCCAGGAATTGCTGGTCGCCGGTGTAGAAGTAGTAATCCCAGACCATAATCCCCCAGAGAAAGCTCCATGCGGGCAGCAGGGTTTCCCACGTGGACGGCACCTGGCACAACGCGACCGGGTGTTTTTCGAGCGAATAGGCCGTCAATTTCGCGCAGCGCCGCGCCAGATCCGCCGCGCCGAACGCCGTGTAACCGAAGATGCCCTCGTTGCGCGCGTCGCCGACCCACAACGTCTGTTCATAGAGGGGGCAGTCGGTGAAGGAGTCCTCCATGCAGAGTTTGAGCGTGCGCGCGGAGATTTCCCAGACGCGCGTGAGGCGCGGGTCCGAGGCCTCGAAACGCCCGATGGCTTGCACGGGGTAGGTGGACTCGACGAGGCGCAGCCCGCGCAGCATTGCGGGCTGGGTCAGGCCGCGGAAGGTCACAAACAGGTAGCGGCCGGACCGGCGCACCAGGCTGGTGAAGCGGTTCTCGCCTTCCTTGCAGATATAGCGCATGCTGTTGCGATAGCGGTCTGTGTGCTGCACCCGGCCCTCGGGCGTGATGTATTCGACCGCGGCCAAATCGACGACGACGCCCGGCCCGGCATCCAGCTCGAACTGCCAGAATCCCACGTTCTGCTCGCCCAGGTCGTAAACGAGTTCGACCTCGCCCCCCTTCGACGGGTGCACGACGGTCACCCCGTGCATATCGCCCGTCATGTCCTCCGGCTTGTCCACGCGCGCCTTGGCGTTCTCCAGCGGATGGCGCGCCTTGAACAGCCCGTCCACGTCCGGAGTGACCATGTCCGCGTCGAGGATGCGGGCCGTCTTCCCGAAGCGCGCGCGGAATCCTTCCAGCGTCCCGGCGTTCGCCATGGCGTCCGCAAGGGCCTGATCGACGCGCCCGCGTACGGTGGCCTTCTCGTCTTCACTCATCAGCGCCCACTTGTAGTCCGCCGCCTGGAAGCCGCCCCCGTCGATCCGCGCGAAGCACCACGGCGACGCTGCTGCTTCCTCCAGGGGGTTATACAGCGTATACGCGGCGCGCACTTCGATGTGGAGCACCGTGTCCGTGCGCCAATGCCCGAAATACTGCGTGAGCGACACCAGCACGAAATGACGGCCGGCTTCCAGCTTGAACCGCCCGTTCATGCCCTCGTCGCCGTCCACAACAACGCGGTTCCCATCCGTGTCGAACTTGACCGAAGCCGCTTCGGCAAGGTCTATCACGGTCGCGTACACGCCCGTGTTCATGCACTGATTGTTTGCGAACGTGACGCCGTCGCGCGCCAGTTCGGAAGTGGGAAAGACATAGGAGTCCCATTCCGGCCGCTGGACGGCCACCGCGTGCACGAATGTCTTCATCGGGAACGGGATACGGGTCAGCAACGGGCAGTCGCGCGGGTTCAAATCGCGCCAGGGTCCCGCTTCCGCGGCATAACGGACTACCGCGGGTTCGAACGCGCTCGTATTTTCGTTTCGGGCGTCATAGATTTCGTAGAGGTCCATCTGGACGCACCGTTTCGGCGCCCACTTGGCCCATGCCGTGGCGTCGCGGACTTCCCAGGTTCCGTCCGTGGCGACCGTGGCCACCGTCTTGCCTTGGGCGTCGGTCACGTCGAGTTGCGCCAGCAACCCCGCTTCGACGGGCACCTGGTGGAACGTGCCGATACCGAAGAATTTGGCGATGACCCGGATTTCATTGGCTCCCGCCCGGAGATAAGGCGTCAGGTCGACGACATCGTACTGATAATGGTCCGGCCAACTGCGGCAAGGCCCGTCGTTAACCCATTGGTCATTGACAAACAGCCGGTAGTAGCTGTCCGCCGTAATGCGCAGCACCGCTCCGGCGAACTCGCCGAGTTCAAAGGCCCGCCGGGCCTCAATCGTGTCGTTGTATCCGTCATATTGGTCGCGCTGCTTCCAAATCCACGATGCCTGCAAATCCTCCTGCGCCGCCGTGGCCGCGAGTCCATGCATCGACATGAGAATGCCCATCATCAGTCCCATCCTGCGCATAGTGATACCCTTCCTGTCTCCCCGGCTGGGTGCGAGACCGGCCCCGCCGGCGCAACGTCCATGAATCCGCGAGTATAAGGCCCCGCCCGGCAAAGGACAAGGTCCCGACAGGTTCCGCCAAGGTGGTCCGGGCCCCGTCATCCTGTCCATGCTGTCCCGGCCGTCTTGCCCTGTTCCAAAGACCACCCATGTTGCCGCCAATGCAGGCCGTTTCACCCCACTTTTGGGATGTTCATTTGAATTTATTGAGATTCTGGATTATAGTGATCTTAGAAATCAACCGTGCGTAATGTGCGGTTCGACCCGCTGCTGGAGGCCTTGTCATGTTCTTGCGTGTGTCTGTGTTGTTGCTCCTGTTCTCCGTACCCGTGACCACTGCAGCCCAGGGCTATGAGTCAGGCATGCCGGTACCGCGCATACTGCTGGTGGGCGACAGTTGGGCGGGCTTTCCCCAGGCCCTGAAATCCTTCGATGATGCGCTGCAGGACTACCCCGGCCTGGAAGATTACGTCCAGTTGGGCTATCGCACGGCGATCATGGGCGCGACGACGGATGATTACCTCGTGACGGGCCTGCCGCTGATCGAGCAGGAACTCCTGAGATATCCGACGCTGGATATCGTGACCATCAGCCTGGGCGGGAACGATTTCCTGCGCGGCATGGAAGGGTATTCCCGGTGGCGGCCGACAATGACCACGGAAGAGGAAGAAGTTCTGTTCGAAGCCATCGAATCGAACATAGCGCAGGTCGTAGACTTCGTGCTGGCGATGCGCCCGGATATCAAGGTCGTCATTTACAGCTACACGTACAGCGGGCGGCAGCGCGACGACTGCACGATTGAGGTCGGCCAGCGCGGATTTGCGCGATTCGAACTGCACAAGCGCGCCATCGCCGAGGCGCGGGACCGTGTCTTCTACGTACACAACTTCGGCCTGATGCAGTATCATTTCGGCGCGCCGGAAGTGCCGGACGGGCTGGGCGGCACGCTTCCCGCGCTGCCGCCGTACACGGTGCCATACCCCGGCGGCTACCCGGAATATGACCCCTGGCCGGGCGGCGACCCGCGGTATCTTGCGCCGCCGGTTGCGCTCATCGACGGGGATATCCACCTGACGGAGGCGGGCTACGACCTTGTGGCGCGCCGCTGCCTCGACGAATTCATCGCGGAATGGCTTTCCTGGCCGCGCGCGCTCGAAATAGTGCCCGTGGCCGCCGGGAAGGGGGAGGCTGTCTTCAAAGTGACGTTCAGCCAGCCGGTGTCGGGTGTCGACACGGGCGATTTCGCGGCGGCTGAGGGCGAGGCCGGCCCGGCAATTCCCGTGCTGAGCGTGACGGGTTCGGATGCGGTGTATCTCGTGACGGCCGCGGCGGGTTCGGCGCCCGAAACGGCGCGCCTGAGCCTCATCGACGACGACAGCATCGTGGACGGCGAGAATCACCCGCTGGGCGGGCCGGGCACGGGCGCGGGATTCGGCAACGGCGATTTCACCCATGACGGGCCGTTCGCGTACGACCCGGTCCCGGCGCCCGCGGATGACGACTTCGACGCGGCGTTAACCTTCTTCGACCTCGTCTCGACGCCGTATCTCGACCAGCTCAACGGCTTCAGTTTTCACCCGGACCTGTGCGACGCGAACGGCGGTGAAGTCAATATCGAGGATCTGACCATTGGCGGGAACACGATGCTCGAGAGGTTTGAGTTCGGGCTCATCAAGGCGTGTCTCGACAATCCCGGCCTGGATTTCAGCGCGCGCGGCGGCATCTCCCACGATGCGGCCGCCGGATTTTGGGCCCATAACCTCGCGCAGATGCAGTCGGACCTCGGTGGCGAAAACGGCATAGCCGCGCAGATCCTGCCCGGCATGGACACGGTCATGGCCGGGTTCTTGACGCTGGGCGACTATGATTCGGTGATCCTTCCGGTGCTCCTGTTGACGTTCATCGCGGGGCAGGACGACTTCCCCGTCGATATCACCGCGCCCAACATCGCCAACTACCAGCGGCCGGAGCAGTACTTCTCCTGGTACGGCGACGCCGACGCGGACGGTTACCGCAACCGCACGGAATACCACGGCTGCGCGCAACCGAAGCAGCAGGAAGACTATCTTTCCGCCGCGCTCGACGATACGGCCGTGCCAACAGACCCGGAATACGTGCCCGAGGAACTGCTGTGGGACTTCGATCTGTCCGATACGGACGACGACGCCGCGCTGTCCCTGGCGGAAGCGCAAGTCACGATGCCCACGCTTGCCCCCGCCGTGTTCGACGCACGGGACCTGGACGGCGACGGCCTGTTGAGCAAGGCGGAGAACATGTCCGCCGTGGCGGGTCATCTGTTGGATGAATTTGAGGGGCTTGACAGAGACCTGAGCGGCGATATCAACCTCATGGAAGCAAAGCGACGCGCGCTGGGCTTTTCGCAGCCGCTTTTGAGTCTTTTCGACGGAGACAGGAACGGCAAGCTGAGCGAGGCCGAACTCCTGAGCGCGTTGATCACGCCCGGCGAAGGCGAGGGTGAAGGCGAGGGCGAAGGCGAAGGTGAAGGTGAAGGTGAAGGTGAAGGTGAAGGTGAAGGTGAAGGTGAAGGTGAAGGGGAGGGTGAAGGTGAGGGCGAAGGTGAGGGTGAAGGTGAAGGGGAGGGTGAAGGCGAGGGTGAAGGCGAGGGCGAAGGTGAGGGCGAAGGTGAGGGCGAAGGTGAAGGTGAAGGTGAGGGTGAAGGTGAGGGTGAACGTGAGGGTGAAGGTGAGGGTGAAGGTGAGGGCGAGGGCGAAGGTGAAGGTGAGGGCGAGGGCGAAGGTGAAGGTGAGGGCGAGGGCGAAGGTGAAGGTGAGGTTGGGACGCATTCCGCGGACCAGA
>JAGMZX010000079.1 GCA_018005585.1 Candidatus Hydrogenedentota bacterium
GCCAGAAGGCATCCGCCAGCAGACCCCGCAACCGCCCGCCGCGGCTTCGACTTCTTTGGACGCCTTGTTCGACCAGCCGCAGCAAGGCGGCCAGAACCCAAGCCAAGACCAGGGCCAGGACGCGCCGGCGGCCAGCCAGAGTCTCGAAGAACTGTTCAAATAGGCCCCAAACGGGCGAGAGCGGTTGCCGCGCCGCGCCGGCTGTATTACACTACGCGATCACATCGGGGAGTACCCGCTGCATGCGAAAAGGTATTGCCATAACGCTCTCTTTCGTCGCGCTGTTTCTCATTGGAATCGTGGTCTCTTCGAAATTGCAGCAGAGGAACGGCGGAACGGGCGGAATCCGCGGCTCCGGCGGCGCTGCGGCCCCGCCGGCCGCGGCGGAGGGGTCCGGCCAGAAATACGCCGTGGTAATTGGTGTCAACCACTACAACGACACCGGCATCGGAAACCTCGAGTATGCCGTCGCGGACGCCGTGGCCGTGCATCAGGCACTGACCGGCGCGCCGTCCGGTTTCGAGGCCGCGCGCGCGGTGCTGCTCGCGGACAACCAGCCCGACGAGCGCAAGCCCACCCGCGCGAACATCCTCAGCTTTCTCAACACCTACGTGAACCTCGCGGGCGCTTCCGACACCGTGCTGGTGTATTTCGCGGGTCACGGCACGACGGAAGAGGACCATCTGTACCTCTTGCCCTCGGACGCCAAGACAAGCATGCTGCACGACACCGCAGTCCCCTTCGAACGGTTGCGTGAGGTCATCGAGCAGTCGCCCGCGCAGCGCAAGGTGCTGGTCCTGGACGCGTGCCACAGCGGCGCGGGCCGCGCGGTGAACAAGATGACGCAGGCCGTGGGCGCGCAGTTCGAGCAGGCTTCGCGAGGGATGGTGGTGCTGGCCTCGTGCGGGCCGGAGGAGGTTTCGCGCGAGATGGCCGACACGGGCCACGGCGCGTTCACGCATTTTCTGCTGGAAGGTCTGGGCGGCGCGGCGGACGCGAACGGCGACGGTCTCATCGGTGCTAAGGAACTGAGCAACTTCACGTGGGACCACACGCGGCTGTGGGCGGCGTCGAAGGGCTGGGAGCAGAACCCCTGGGAACACAGCCGGGTTTCGGGGGACATCATACTCGCGCGGCCGTATGTGGTGGGTCCCGGCGCTGGCGAGACGCGTCCGCCGGTGGTGGTGACGCCCCCGCCCCCGCCGCCTCCGCCGAAGGAGCCTGAGCCGGGCGAGGTGCGGGTGTTCGAGGGCGGCGAGTTTGCATGGATACCGCCGGGGACCTTCGAGATGGGCTCGAAGCTGAGCCCTGAGCGGGTCATCGCGACGTATGCTGGGGAGGAGTGGTGGGAGGAGTGGAAGCAGTATTTCGACCGCGAGCACCCGCGGCATACGGTGACGCTGACGCGGGGTTTCTGGCTGGCAACAAAGGAGGTGACGGTAGGGGAGTTTCGTGCTTTCGCGGACGCAGCGGGCTACCAGACCGACGCTGAGAAAGGCGGCTCGGGATTTACCCTCAATCTGGAGACCGGTTCGTGGGAGGAAACGAGGGGCGCATCGTGGCGGAATCCGGGCTGGACATTGGAAGACCGTCAGCCGGTGGTGCTGGTGAGCTGGAACGATGCGGTGGCGTATTGCGAATGGCTGAGCCGGAAGACGGGGGAGACATACCGGCTGCCCGCGGAGGCGCAGTGGGAGTATGCGTGCCGCGCGGGGACGGATACGGAGTTCTGGTGGGGCGATCGGATGGAGGACGGCCGTGGCTGCCTGAACGGCGAGGACGAGACGCAGCTGCCGAATGGTAACCAGAGGACCGACCTCTTCCCCTTTTCCGATGGGTACTGGAATGTATCTCCGGTGGGGAGTTTCAAGGCAAACCCCTGGAATCTCTATGACATGCACGGGAATGTGTGGGAATGGGGTGTGGACTGGCTTGGGGATTACCCATCCAGCTCCGTGACGGACCCCGCGGGCCCGGCATCGGGCGAGTACCGGGTGGTGCGTGGCGGCTCGTGGTACTACTTCCCTTGGTGCTGTCGGTCTCCAAATCGCGGCTTTGCCCCCCCGGAAAACCGAGGCTCGGACCACGGGTTTCGTTTACTGCGGACTCCGTAACCCTGTGCACTGTAACCCTGTGCTCTTCTGCTCTTTACCCTTATCGCGCGCGTGGCACGCGATAAATTTTTTTGCGACAAGTGGGGCTTGGCGTCTTGCGGTTCCAACCACGCGAAGGGCACGTCACGTCTACGATAACGTGGCACGAAAACCTGATTGGTGCACGCGAACACGCTCAACCATTCGCATGGGCAGGATGGCCATGCCACCCAGCACGATGATGGTATATACTCCCGCGCGAGGAGGATGGTCCCATGAAACGGGGGAAGATCGCATATTGCCTGTTGTGCATCGCGCTGGCATCCGCAAGCGCTATTGCGCAGGACCGGGGCGTCGCGGGCACCGCTTCCGTGCCCGGGTCCGACGCGGAGTGTCAGGGACACAAGTTCGGGCTCATCGTAGGCGTCAACAACTATCAGGACGGCGGAATCGGCACATTGAGCTACGCGGTGGCTGATGCGCGCGCTGTATTCGAGCAATTGACACGTCTCCCGGAGGGCTTTGAACCCGACCGGCTTGTATTGCTCTGCGATGACGCTGTCGGTGACCGCCAGCCAACCCGGAACCGCATCATCCACTACCTTAACGCGGTCACGAAGATGACGCAGCCGCAGGACACGATTCTCGTCTACTTCGGAGGACATGGCACGGCGCTGCCGGGCGCGGATGGGGGCCCATCGGCGTTGTATCTGCTTCCCTCGGACGCATCGCTCACGGATGTCGCCCAGACGGGCATCGCGTTCGCGTACGTGCAAGAACTGCTGGAGCATGCGCCCGCTCAACGCAAGGTCGTGGTCCTGGATGCGTGCCACAGCGGCGCGGGAAGAAGCATCAATCAGCTTTCCGCCGACACGGCGGCGCAATTCGAGCGGGCTTCGCGCGGCATGCTCGTGCTCGCTTCGTGCGGGCCTGACGAAGTGTCGCACGAGATGCCGGAAATGGGCCACGGCGCGTTCACGTATTTTCTGCTCGACGGCCTTGAGGGGCACGCGGACGGCAACGCGGACGGGGTACTTACGGCGTCGGAAGTGGCCGCACACGTGTGGGACAAGACGAGCACGTGGGCGCTCCAGAAGGGCTTTGTGCAGAATCCATGGCGCGGAGGGTTCCAAACGGGCGAGTTCGTACTGGCGCGGCTCGTGCCGGCCGCGAGCGGTCAGGAATCCGCGGATGCGCTGAGAAGAACTGCGGAAGAAGCGCGCCTGGCGGCGGAAAACGCCGAAGCCTCTCTGACTGACAACGTCCGGAAATACGCCAGCGAAGAAGTGGCCGCGGGCGATGCCGCGCTGGCTGCGGCGCGGTCCGCGGGTGAACAATACGCTGCCGCGTGTGAGCAGTACACGCTCGCGCGAGCCAAGTACGAAGACGCGATGCGGCTGACCCCGGAACGGATGCGCGCCGCCAACCCGCCCCAGGTAGAAATCCGCAACGTGCGGGTGGAAACCGCGAATCAGAATGGTCAGCAGGGATTGGAGATTCTTTCCGATGTAACGCTGACCGGACTTGAGGGCGAAAAGGTGGAGTTGGCGGCGTATTTCGAGGACCAATCGGGCCATGCGCTGGAAGACCGCGATGGCCAGTGCCGTTCCAGCCGTGGCCAGGTGTACTCAGGCAAGATGCTGGAAATTCGAGAGGACCCTGAACAGGAAACCGCCTTCGGACTGTTCTTACCTTACTCGCAGCTGGACCTTGTGCAGGCAGGCAAACATACCCTCGCCGTGCGCGTGCACGTCTGGCACGTGGTCCCGGGCAAATGGCAGGACCTGGGCTCCAGCGAAGCGATGCGCTTCGACGTGGATGTGCGGCCCGCGCAGGCTTCGGCACCGGCGCAAAGACCAAGAACATTGGTCTTTAACAGTCTCATCTTCCATCCCAACAGCTTCGCCATGGCTCCCGAAGGCAGAGTGGAGATTGACAAGCTAGTCACTTTGATGCGGGAAGACTCCAGAGTCACCGTAGTCGTCGAAGGCCATGCATCCCCGGACGAAGAAGACCCCGAGGGCATATCGCAGAAACGGGCGGAAGCCGTGCGGCAGTTCATCGTTCAGTCCGGTATCGACCCCGGCCGAGTAGTGGCCGTCGGCAAGGGCGTAAGGGAACCCGGGTTTGACCTGAGCACGCACGCGAATCGCGCATTGAACCAGCGTGTGGTATTCAACGTCACCGTGGCCCAGTGACAAGATGCCGCTTCGGCTTTCCCGCGTGCGCGCAGACGCCGCATGGTCTCCATGAGTGCCCGTCCATGTCTTGAACCCGTGCCAAGACCACGATGTATACTCGAGTGCGAGGAGGGCGGACACATGAAACCAGGCTATATGACCTGCCACTTGTGTTGTATTCTGCTGGCATGTACTTGCGCAGTCGGGCAGGACCGGGGCTCCGGAGGCACGAGCACGCCGACATCGGTTTCCGGCGGCTCGCGCGTGGCGCTCGTTATTGGAAATTCGGCGTATCAGGACGAACGTCTGCAGAATCCTGTGAATGACGCCGGGGATATGGCCGCGGTTCTTCGTGATTGCGGCTTCTCCGTGACGCTCATAACCGATGCTACCTACGAAGTCATGGACGGGGCTGTTGCGGACTTCGGGCACATGATTAGGGGGGCGGACACGGCGTTGTTCTACTTTGCGGGCCACGGTCTGCAGGTTGAGAGTGAGAACTTCCTGGTGCCAATCGATGCAACGCTGGAATCGCCCAACGAAGCGAAGCACCGTTGCCTGAGCATGGGGCTTGTCCTCGCCAAGATGGACTCGGCGGGCGCCAACATCAATATCGTGATTCTCGACGCCTGCCGCAACAACCCCTTCGCGCGCCGTTTCCGCAGCGCCCAACGGGGCCTTGCCAGCATGGAAGCGGCAAAAGGCACGGTTATTGTCTACGCGACCGCTCCAGGCGAAGTGGCTGCTGACGGCGACGGGCGCAATGGGGTATTCACGAAACACCTTCTGCAGAATCTGGCCACACCCGGTATCGAACTGCGCGACGTGCTCATGCAAACCCGGATAGACGTGGCTCGAGAAACCGGAGACAAACAAGTTCCCTGGGAGAACTCATCGCTCATGGGCCATTTCTATTTTCATGGCAAGGACAGTGGGAATCTCCAGGGGCCGGCCGCCAGCCCGCAACTGCACACAGGCCAATATACGGGCTCTTGGACCAAGACAAACGGAAGGATTTCGACATTCACGTTCTACCTGGTAGAGAACAATCCCGGACGCTATCGCGCCGTGGGCACAGTTGAGGGGTGGACATGCTGGGAGGTGTTCACGGGTCAGTTGCAGGGAGACGAACTGCTCATGAAGGGCGTGGACGTGACACGAAATACCCGTCCCAAGGACGCCTATGCGCTCGATACTCTCCGTCTGCGATTCGAGGGGGGCAACCGCGAGTTGCGCGGCAATTGGGAGGACAACGAAGCCGACTCGGGGCCCGTCATCCTGAGGTTTGTCTGTCCGCTGGATAAGGATAACGAGTTTGCGAACATTCTGAGAGGCGAATAGTAGGGCTTATGAGGTGCGTTTCATGGTAAACCTATCCTTGCGCAATACGGCTTGGCGTCTTCTTACAAACTGCACCCTTATCCTGGCCGCCAGCGTCTTGCTTCCCGGCCCCGCCTATGCCCAGCGCGGAGCGGGGGGCACGGCGAGCGTGCCTGTGCCGGCGGCGCAGAAGTGGGCGGTCATCATCGGGGCAGGCGGTTATGAGGACCAGGGTCTGACGCCGCTGCCGAATGCCGTGAATGACGCCAAGGGCGTCTATGCCGCGCTGACCGGCGCGCCGGACGGGTTCCCCGCGCGCAACACGGTGCTGATGGTGGATGACGCGGCGGAGCCGCTGCACCGGCCCACGCGCAGCAACATCCTGGCCATTCTCGGGCAGTGGGTGTCGCTCGCGGGGCCTGAGGACTCGCTGCTGGTGTATTTCGCCGGGCACGGACTCGAGCTGGGCGGCAAGCTCGCGCTGATGCCGCTGGACGGGCGCACGGCGGACGTCGAGAACACGTGCATCCCCTTCGCGATGTTCGAGTCGAAGCTGGAATCCTGCGCGGCGAAACGGTCGCTGGTCATCCTGGACGCGTGCCACTCGGGCGCGGGCCGCAGTGGTTCCGGCATGACGCCGGGCATGATGGCCGACATCGAAAAACACTCGGAGGGCCGCATCACGCTGGCCTCCTGCAAGCAGGACGAAGTCTCCCACGAATACGAAGCGGGCCATGGCGCGTTCACGTGGTTTCTGCTTCAGGGTTTGGGCGGCGGCGCGGACGCCAACGGCGACGGCGTCGTCTCAGCGCTGGAACTGAGCAATTACACCTTCGAGGAGACCCGCCGCTGGGCCGCGGGCAAGGCCCTGAAACAGACCCCGCGCCTCATTTCCGACATCTCCGGCGACATCGTGCTGGCAAAGGTCACTGTGGTGCGTCCGCCGGAGCCTGCGCGTCCTCCGGCAGTAACCCAACCCGCGCAGTCGCCGCAGGTGACGGTGACGACGGGCCAGCCGAAGCCCGGCGACGTGCAGACGGTGGACCTGGGAGGCGGCGTGACGCTGGAACTGGTCTGGATACCTCCGGGAACGTTTACGATGGGCAGCCCGGAGAGCGAGGCGGGGCGCGATAACGACGAGACGCAGCATCAAGTGACGCTCAGCAAGGGCTTCTGGCTGGGCAAGTACGAGGTGACGCAGGGTCAATGGGAGCGGGTGATGGGGAGCAACCCGAGCACTTTCGAGGGCGACCCGCGTTTGCCGGTGGAGACCGTATCCTGGGAGGACTGTCAGGAGTTCCTTGATAAGTTGAACGGCCGCGTGAGCGGGGGTGGTTTCCGTTTGCCGACGGAAGCGCAGTGGGAGTACGCGTGCCGCGCGGGGACGGCGACGCCTTTCCATTTCGGTCAGACGATTTCGACGGAGCAGGCGAACTACGACGGCAACTATACCTATGGTAATGGCCGGGAGGGTGTATATCGGGAGAGGACGGTGGTAGTGGGCAGTTTTCCGTCGAACGCTTGGGGTCTGCACGACATGCATGGAAACATATGGGAATGGTGCTCGGACTGGTATGACTCGGATTTCTATGCAAAGAGCCCCGCGCGCGATCCTGAGAATACTGCGAAAAGTGGGGCTCGCGTCTTGCGGGGCGGCTCCTGGTACAGCAATCCCTGGTACTGCCGTTCAGCGATCCGGGACAGGGTCAACCCGTCGAACCGGGACAGCACCTGGGGTTTCCGGGTGGTTCGCGTTCCCTCCGCGTAGTGGACACTTGGCGCTTGAGTCCTTGGGCCCTTGGGGTGGGGGGTCCAGGGTGGCTTCCCCCCTCTGTCGGCGGCGATTGTGGTTTTTGGAGGTTCTTCAACTCGTTCCCAAGAGTTGCACTTGGGAACGAGCCTGGGTGGTGTAACTTGGGAACGAGCCGTGGAGTTCCGGTTGCTGCGACCTCCGTAGTCCTTGTCTCTGTAGCCCTGTTGCCCTGTGCTCTTTTGCTCTTTACACTCCGATAGGGGTAGGGCGTCCCGCCCGTGCAGGTCAATGACAGAGGATTAGGAGCATGGTCCCCGCTTTCGCGGGGATGATGCCCATGCCACGGTGGCGCGGGTGTCCCGCCTGCCGCGGGTCCATGCCCACGATGAAGGCCCGTCTACTTGCGGTGGCTGGTCATAAGTTGCAGCAGGCGGGTCCACTCTTCCGGCGGCAGATGGCGCAAATTATCGGCCAGAGCCGCGACCGGGTCGGCTTCCGGCTCCGGAATGTCGCCCTGCGGACGGGTGCAAGGGTTGGTGCAAGAGAGTTTGTCATACCCTGTAAGTCCTTTAGTGTCAGCACTTAGAACCTCGGCCTCCTTGTTTCGGGACCAAGAGGTCGGAGGTTCAAATCCTCTCACCCCGACCACTTCTTTCCGGAATGTGCACGTTTCCCCTTCGCTCTCGCAGTAGGTATCCACTCGTTTCAAAGGGCTTTCCTTGAACTTGCTTCGTCTTCATTTTAGACCGGGACTTGCGGCTTGGTGAGATAGCCCATCCGGAATACGATTGAACCTTTCGATTCTCTCGCGTGTCCTTTATAGTGAACATCGCACAAGGAGCCTTGCCTTGCCCTCGTGGGAAGATCAAACCCGAAGTGCACTTCTCGTCCTCCGTTATCGAGGCGGCGACGATGGCGCGCTGACGGATCTGGTGGCCATCTGGGAGCGACGTTTGTACTATTACATACGCCGTCTGGTGGATTCAGAAGAGGATGCCTGGGACCTGCTGCAAGAAGTCTGGTGCCGGGTCATCCGCAACCTTGGCGGTATGCGCGATGACGCTGCGTTTCCGGCCTGGCTCTACACAGTCACCCGCAACACCGTGCGCAATCATCTACGCGATACAGACCATTTCAGCGAACTGCCCGACAGAGACAATGATCAGAACGACTCCAGCGCCCATGACGAACAGGTGCTTCCCGCGTTTGATGCGGAGGAACTTCACAGGGCGCTGGAACGCCTGAATGTGGCGCATCGTGAAGCATTGACACTGCACTTTCTCGAGGGTTTCTCGCTCGATGAGATTGCCGGCATCCTCGCAATCCCCCCCGGCACGGTGAAATCGCGGCTCCACTATGCGAAGAAAGCGCTCCGGCGCGCGCTTAGAAATGAGGACCAGTACTATGAGTAATCCCAGACTGCGCGAAGAACTGCTGGAACTGGAAACGGTTACGCCGGAGCTCGAAGCCAAATACCGGATGCAGATGAAAGCGATTCTTGAGCGGCCCCTTACGCCTGTCTCCCGCATCGGGACCATTATCGGGCTGGTCATGGGGATCGGTTTCTTCCTGTCTTTTTCCACCGTTACGGTCATTACTCTTTTGCTTGAACCGGATTTCCCCGCCATCGGAAGGCTCATTTTTGCGGCTGGCGCGCTCTTCGGGCTCGCGTTTGCTGTTCTCAGCGCTGTCATTCTGAAAAGGGGTTCCATCAACCTGCAGCTTTGGCGAAACATAACCCTCCGGCAACTTCGCACGATGCACCCGGCGGCATTCGGCCTGACGTGGGGTTTCTGCGTGCTCCTGACCGTAGGATGTATGATGATGGGCCATCAAATGGCCGATCCGGCTCGGGGAAACCAAATCATCCTCGGCGGGATCGTGGCCATGGTGCTCTTTGGCATTCCGGTGATGATCTTGAGCGTCGCGACCGAGTCGGAATTGCTCATGCGCGAGAAATTTCTACAACTCGAACTCCGCCTCGCCGAACTGCGCGCACTCTTGGCTGCCGAGAGGGACTCCGATGCGCGTCGCATCCGGGAAGACGAGGGGCATGAAGCATAGAGCGATGCCGCCCATCTTGGCCATAGCCCGGAGACTCTCCGAATCCAGAATTGAATGCCCGACCACTTCTTTTATAAGTTTTCCCAGGACATGCGTACGCCCGAACGGTTCTTCTTCCGAAGCTGTGGGGCCCGAGCCGTATACGCTAACGGCCTGCGTGCGGCGCGGCAAGACTGGTAACCGCCGCGCCGGAATCGCGAACGGCATTGCGCGCGGGCTCGCGGAACGCAGCGCCGGTCAAACAAGATTCGGTCAACTGCCCGAAACGTTCCAACGCTCCCGGGCCAGGCAACGCGCCAACCTTGGGACTGTCCTCGATGCTGTCCCGATGTCATGATACGCTGCGAGCGTGTTGCGGGTAGCGCGCCGGCGTTTCGCGCGTCGCGATGACCGGACCAACGGGTGTCCCTTGGGCGGAGCGGTCCCGTTGTGTCACGCGTCAGCAGACACCCGCTTGCGGAGAGCACATTGTGACTGAAAGGAAGCCTTGATGAATCGAGCTCATCAGCTTCGGCTCAGAGCCGCATGCCTTCTTGCTGTTCTTGGCATTTCAGTGGGGATAGCCGCTGAATCGCTGACCCCGGCGCCGGAAGGCACGTTCACCATCGCGGTGGTCCCCGACACGCAGCGCTACCTGGGACCGGGCACAGGCCGGGATGACGAGCTTGGCGAACCGCGCAACCCGGCCTTTGACTCGCGCGCGTCATGGCTCGCCGCAAACCTCGGCGCGCAACGAATCGTCTTCGTCAGTCACACGGGCGACATTGTCGACAGGAACGAATGGCGCCAGTGGCAAATCGCTCGCGCAAACATGGACCGGCTTCACGGGCGCGTGCCTTACGGCATATCCGTCGGCAACCACGATATGGTTCGGGACACGGGCGATTCGCGCCTGTTCCAGGAATACTTCGGTGCGGAACGTTACAGGGACCAACCCTGGTATGGGGGAACCTATGCAGGCCGGCCCGGCCATGCGCCGGAGGTTTCGGGAAACAACGCCAACAGTTACCAGGTGCTTTCCGCGGGCGGCCTCGACTTTGTCATTGTCCATTTGGAATGCAACGCGCCGGACGATGTGCTCGGCTGGGCGGATGAAGTGATCGAGGCCCATCGTGACCGAATGGCCATCGTCTCGACCCACATGTACCTGGGCGGCATAGAGAAAAAGGGAGCCGAACAGCCCCAGGGCAGAATGCAATGGAAGAAGGTGCACGGAGCCCGCGGCAATACGCCGCAACAATTATGGGAAAAATCGTTCAGTAAACACGCGAACCTGTTTCTCGTGCTGTGCGGCGACCAATCCGCCTCGATCAGCCACCGGCAGACCAGCCAGGGCGCGCATGGGAATCTGGTTCACGAACTCCTTGCCGATTACCCGCGGGATGCGGATGACTCGGACTGGCTGCGGCTGCTGCGATTCGACCCCGCAAAAGGACAGGTCGAGGTCTTTACCTACAGCCCGGCGCAAGACCGGCTCTGTGAGAGCGCCGGCCACAGGAAGGAACGGGGCGACCATCAGTTCACACTGGACATTTCCGGCGCCATAGCCGATCATCGTGCACATAGGGAGCCCGCAGCAGCAACAGCCTACTGAGTCCGCGCACACGCATACTTGCCAGAAGCATCGTCTTCACCCATGGTCGCCATTCACGGCCAGAACCCGGCCGGCGATCCTGGGGGAGTCTTTCATTTCTTCTGTCGAATGCGTAACCGTCACGCTTCCTCCTCCGGCGATGCGCGTCCGTCGTAGCCGTATTTCCCGGCGAGATTCCCATTTTCAGGGTTTCGCCCATGAACCCCAGTTTCTGACGGAGCGCAAGGCAGGCCTTTGGAGGTATGTGCGCGTCCGGCTTATTCACATTTTGTTACCCAGGTCGTATATCCTGGCGGAACGTATGGGGTGAGGGCCTGCGTGCTTTTGGGCGAAACAGGCAAACGATACATTGGCGTCGCGAATGGTCTTGTGTCTCGACTCCTGCGAATCGCACCGGCCAAACGAAAGGGGTCCGGCGTCGTGCATTGGATACAACCTTCCCAAGCAGACTACAATAACGCGGGTGGCTCGGGATTCTTGAAGTGAGGTTCAGCGCATGCGTTTTCCGCGGGAACTTTTGGCAGGCATTCTCGTTCTGTCGTGTTTGCCAACGGTCCTGGCGGAAGCGCCTCCTCTGCCGCCGGGGTTGGCCACTCCGGAAGCGGCGGAACCCGCCCTGCCGCCGGGGTTGGGGGATGCGCCGGCAGAGCCTGCGCTGCCGCCGGGGTTGGGCGGTGTTCCGACGGAACCGGCCTTGCCGCCCGGGCTTGAGGCCACTCCGGCTCAAACGCCGGCCGAAAGCGCGCGCCTGAAACCAGGAATAGAAGAGGCGGAAGGCGCGAGGCGATTTCCGCTGGAATTGCACGGATTCTGGGACGCCCGCGCAGGAATACGCACGCAGGACGACCCCGCGCAATCGAAATCGTCGTCTCTGGTGGAGTCGCGCCTGCAACTCAGCACGCAGAAGGAATGGGACCGCGCGATCTTCGAGTTCACAGGCGACCTGGTCGTGGATGGCCTCATGAGCGAGGTCTACGGCGATCTGCGCCAGGCGCGATTGACGTGGTCGGTCACGGACAGCATCGACTTGCGCGTGGGCCGCCAGGTGCTGACGTGGGGAACGGGGGACTTGCTGTTCATCAACGATCTGTTTCCAAAGGACTGGAACGCATTCTTCATCGGCCGCGACGTCGAATACCTGAAGGCGCCGTCCGACGCGCTGAAACTGGGCTGGTACAACGACGCGTTGAACGTCGAATTCGTGTATACGCCGCGGTTCGCGCCGGACCGGTTCATCACCGGTGACCGCATCAGTTTCTGGAACCCGCTCTTCGACCGGCACGACGGCTACTCGCGTGATGTGAATTTCAACGCGCCCAGTGCATGGTTCGAGGACGACGAATTCGCGCTGCGCCTCTACCGGCGCGCCGGCAACTTCGAGGTGGCGGCGTACGGCTACTGGGGCTATTGGAAAAGCCCCGGCGGCCAGCGGCTGATCCCTTTCCTGCAGGCGGCATTCCCGAAACTCGCCGCGTATGGCGCGAGCCTGCGCGGTCCCATCGGCAAGGGCATCTTCAACATCGAGGCGGGCTACTACGATTCGCGACAAGACGCGGGCGGCGGCGATCCTTTCATCAATAACAGCGAATTCCGCCTGCTCTTGGGGTATGAACGGGAGATCGGCAAGGATTTCACGGCATCGGTCCAATATTACCTCGAACACATGATGGACTACGCGGCGTACAGGAATGCGCGCATCCCGCTAATCGAGGCGCGCGACCGGGACCGGCACCTGTTCACCGTGCGGCTGACCAAGCTGCTCATGAACCAGAACCTGGTCCTCTCGTGGTTCGGCTACTACAGCCCAAGCGACGGAGACGCCTACCTGCGCCCGAACGCGCAGTACAAGGTCAACGACCACTGGACCGTCGAGGGCGGCGCGAATATCTTCCTCGGCGAATCCGACGCGTCATTCTTCGGTCAGTTCGAGCACAACAGCAATGTCTACGCGGCGGTCAGGTTTTCTTTCTAGACAGGCGAAGTCTGCTTTGGAGAGAGCGCGTGAGCCTGCTCCCGCTTCCCGTTGCGCGGCTTGCCGCGCGAGACCGGCCGTGGCGCAAGGCGCAAGCAATTTTCCGCAGTCCAGAGCCGCCGTCAGGTCCAGCCTTCGGCGCGGCCGGTTTCGTACATGGCAACAATGTTCTCTGGCGGGGTGATGGCCTGGATGTTGTGGCAGGGGCAGAGGATATAGCCGCCGCCCGCGCCGAGTATCCCGATGTTCTCGATGACTTCACGCTGCACGTCCTTGACCGAGCCGAAGGGGAGCGTCTGCTGGTTGTCCATCGCGCCATGGAAGAGAAGCCGGGCGCCGAAATCGCGTTTGAGCGCCGCGCGGTCCATGCCGGCGCAACGCCACTGGATGGGATTGAGAATCTGCGTGCCCGTGGCGATCAGGTCCGGGATGATCTCGCGCACGGCGCCGTCGCTATGAGTAAAAACAAATGACCCATGCTGGCGGGTGAGTTCCATCATGCGTTTCATGCCGGGCAGCAGGAATTCGCGGATATGCTCTTGGGAGAAGAGCAGCGACTCCTGCCCGCCGAGGTCTTCAGCAACGTAGGTGATCGAGACGGCGCCCGGCACGGCTTCGAAGATGCGCAGGGTGTCCTGATACGCGAGTTCGAAGAGGTTCTCAAGGCAGTAGTGGACGATGTCCGGATTGAGAATGAGGTCGAGATAAGCCTGTTCGTCGCCGCGCAGCATGGCGTAGCGCAGGAAGGGCTCGGAGCCGCCACCGCGAACAATGCGATGTTCCATACTCCGGATTTCGCGGGGCAGATGCGAATAGTCCCACCAATCGGGCGAGGGCCACGTATAATTCGCCTCGATTTCCTCGACGGAATTGAATTGCGCGAGCGGCGCGCTGATTCGTTCGTTGTAGACGCCCGCGCCGTATTCCACGGACTGGAACACGACGCCGAAGACGTCCCGGTTCCCGGCTATCGGCGGCCCGGCGTAGCGGCCGGCGATCGTGAGCGGCAGGTCGATATGCAGGCGCTCGCATGCAGCGTCGAAATCGCAGCCAAGATGGCGGCACAAGTTCTCGGTGGCTTCGGGCGTGGCCCAATAATCCATCGGAATCCGGTCCGGCTGCTTTCGTTGAAGCACGGCCAGCCAGCGCTCGCGCCCGGTCATCGTCTCCTTGGGCATGTTCAGGACTCCAGCGCGTCGCGGATCAGGCAGCCTTCGCCGGGACAGAACGCAGCGATGTTGGCCTCGGACGTGCCGGGCGGCACTTCGCAGCCGGGCATCAGCGCAAAACGGTCACCGCCCGCCGCGATATCGGCGCGGGCATGGGCGGCCACGTCTTCGGGCGTGCCCATTTTCAACACGGCGGCCGGATCAAAATGGCCGAACAGCGTAATCCCGGCGCCGAGCGCTTGCCGCGCCTGACGCAAGTCTACCATCCAGTCGATATCGACAATGTCGGCGCCGGAATCGTGGATCGCGGGCAGCAAATGCGCGATATTGCCGCAAATATGAAGGCGCACCTTCGCCCCGGCGGCGTGGATGCCCCCAAACAGCCTCTGGTGCCAAGGCAGGACATGCTCGCGAAACATATCCACGCTCACGAGGCTCGACGCGGCGTCGCCAACGCCGATCATGTCGGCGCCGGCCTCTATTTGCGCCCGCGACCACGCAATCGCGTTGTCCATGGTGATAGCGCACACGTCGTGAAAGAACCGGGGCTCGGTCAGCAGGTCGGTCATGGCTGCTTCGAGCGTGCGCAAAGTGCAATACTCGGCAAGAGGGCCTTCGACCCAGCCGAGTATCGAAATATCGCCGCCGCGTTCGGCGTTAAAACGCTCGATGCCGCGGACACGGTCCAACATGCGCGTGGTTTCCTCAATGGGCATCCGGCGCAGCTTGCGGATGTCGCCGTATTCCTGGAGGAGTGGCGCGCGGCAACGGCACACGCCATCATCGACAAAGCACACATCCGCGCCGTAATCCGCCGTTTCGCGGTGCGGGTCGCTCAGCGTGGTCGCCTGATCAATTTCGAACCGGTCCAGCACGCGGAGCATGCTGTCGGCGAAGGCGCGATAGTCCTGCTGATACCGGCCATAGGTGTATCCGGCGTATTCCGCGGCCCATGCCATGAAGATAGGCACGACGGGCACGCGGTCGACGGGTTTGCCCGCCATGCGGTTGTAAAGGCGTTCCCTGCTGTTCATGTCTGGTCCCCGATTACCCGTTGTCCCGATGCACGGTTTCCGGCGAAAAGGCCGGCACGCATACCGCGATGTATTCCGCCCCTTCCGGTCCCGGCGTGCTGTATTGGATACGCTCGCCCCTGCGCGCGATGATGGCTTCGCCCGCGCGCGCTTCGAAGACGCGGCCGCCTTCGTCCTGCACGACGAGCGCGCCGCGCAGGACGAGCGTGTACTCGTCGAATTCCGGCCGCTGCGCAGGTTCGACCCATCCGGATGGACTGACCATGTGCGCAATGCTTACGGCTTCCGTGCCGGTGTTCATGCGTCCTATGAATTCGCGGATGATCTTGGGCTTGCTTCCTGCCGCGGGGATAGATGTGGGTGCGGTTATGTGCACGGGCATAGGCTTGTCTTGCTTTCACTGCTTGCCTTGGCTACGGTGCATCACGATAAGAAAAGCCCTATAATGAATCAACTCGCGCGCGACGCGCCGCCGGGCCTGCCTGAAATCGTCATGTGCCGCCGGCCCGTCGCGCACAGAAAGGAAGGAGCTTGCAGGATGCAACACGAGGTAAGCAGACGTGATTTCCTCCGGACCACCGCGGCGGCTGCGGCGGTGAGCGGAATGGCGCACGAGGCGTGGGCGCAGGAGTCCGGATTGCGCTTGGGCGCGCAGAGCTATAGTTTTCGCCAATTCAGCTTCGAGGACAGCCTGAAACGGCTCAAGGAACTAGGGCTGAACGTGATGGAGTTCTGCTCGGTTCATTTTCCACCCGACGCGGAACACCCCAATTTCGGCAAGGTGAAGCAGGCGCTTCTGGACGCGGGTGTCGCCGTTCCCTGCTTTGGCGTGGAGGGCTTCGGAAAAGACAAGGCCGCGAACCGGAAGCGGTTCGAATTCGCCAAGGCACTCGGGATTGAAGTGCTGACGGCGGACGTCGAACGGGATGCCTTTGATGACGTGGAGGCGCTCTGTGAAGAGTTCAAGGTCAAAATCGCCATCCACAATCACGGGCCGGGCGCGCGCTATGACAAAGTGACTGATACGCTCACGGCGGTGGAAGGGCGCAGCCCGTTGCTCGGCGCGTGCGTGGACACCGGGCACTCGATTCGCTCGGGGGATAAGCCGCATGAAGTCATCCAGGCGCTGGGCAACCGCGTGATTTCGCTTCATCTCAAGGATTGGCTGCACGGTGGTGAGGAACAAATACTGGGCGAGGGCGAACTGGACTTGACCGCCGTGGCGAAGGCGCTCAAGGCGCTTGCGTTCAACGGGCCCGCGGTGTTCGAGTACGAGAATCATCCTGAGAATCCCGTGCCGGACATGGTCAAGGGCCTGGCCAACTGGCGCGCGGCGTGGCAGTCGGTCTAAGCGCCCAGGCGCGGGAAATGAAAGACGCAGCATGGGTGATCTGCTGGTGAAAGGGGACCATGTCGTCGGGCTGGACATCGGCGCGACGAAGATCATGGCGTCGGTGTTCAATCACAAGTTCGAGACGTTGGGGCAGAGCCGCAAGCGCAGCAGGAAGAACGGCCAGACGGCGGAAGCCCGCATACGGCAGATCATCCGGGAAGCTCTTGAAGAAGCGGGGAACCCGCCCATCCGGGGCATCGGTGTCGGGTCTCCAGGACCGCTGGACCCGAAGACGGGCGTTATCATTGACACGCCGAATCTGGGCTGGAAGGACTTCCCGCTGGGAGAAACGCTCTCGAAAGAGTTCGGCGTGCCGGTTGTCGTGGACAATGACGTCAACGTGGGCACCTATGGCGAATGGCGGTTCGGCGATATCAGCGATTGCGAAGACATCGTGGGCGTGTTTCCGGGTACGGGCATCGGCGGCGGGATCATCATTAATCGAAAGCTGCTGCACGGATATTCGGGCGCGGCGGGCGAAGTGGGCCATATGACCATCGAGGTCAACGGCCCGTATTGCGGCTGCGGCAAGCGCGGTTGCCTCGAGGCGGTTGCCTCGCGCATAGCGATTGCGAAAGAGATAGCGGCATTGGCCGTGCGCGAGGA
Source organism: Candidatus Hydrogenedentota bacterium (assembly GCA_018005585.1). Classification (NCBI taxonomy): domain Bacteria; kingdom Pseudomonadati; phylum Candidatus Hydrogenedentota; species Candidatus Hydrogenedentota bacterium. The sequence goes on from JAGMZX010000079.1 coordinate 17,179, forward strand.
CGCGCCATACATAAAGGCGAACTGCGGCACCGATATCGAGAACATGCGCAGCAGCGCGATCGCGAAGGCCATAGAAAACGGCGAGAAGATGGTTGAAGGGGTGGTGCGCAAGGCCGCTTACTACGTGGGTATCGCCGTGGCGAACCTCATCAATATCCTGAGTCCGCAGGCCGTGGTGCTCGGCGGCGGCCTCGTCGAAGCGATGACGGACCTGTATCTGGAGGAGGTCAACCGCGGGGTCAAGGAGCATGCGATGCCGTTCCTGCGAAAGGGCGTCCGGATCGTCCCCGCGAAACTGGGCGACGACGCAGTCGTGCTCGGTGCGGCGCACCTGGTCGCGAAGCGGCTGCGCGCCCAGGCCAAAGCCTGAGCCGTCGCGCGCGGAAGCGGCACAGCGATGCTTTACAGGCCGGACTGGGACGAAGTCCGCGAGAACTTCAGCGCGTGGTGGCGCCGGGAACTGGATACGCCGCTCGTGCAGGTATGCTCCACGCGCGCGGGGATTGCGCCTGGCCCGTGGTGGGACGGATGGGCCTTCCTGAAACATCGCGATAACCCCGAGCGGGTTGTCCGCGACTTTGACGCGTTCTGCGGCAGAACCTGGTTCGGAGGCGAAGCCTTTCCCAATCTCTTCGTCAATCTCGGCCCGGGCGTGCTGGCCGCGTATCTGAGCGGTTACCTGCATTTCGACGCGGCCGCGGCCACGGCCTGGTTCGAGCAACCGCGTTCCTGGGAGGCCGTCGAGGCGCTGACCTTCGAGACAGACAACCCCTGGTGGCGGTACACGCGCCGGGTCACGGAACTTGGCTGCGCGGCGGGCCGCGACAGATTCCTGGTCAGCATGACCGATATCGGCGGCACGGCTGACGTTCTCGCGTCCCTGCGCGGAACGGGAGCGCTGCTCGAGGACATGCTGCTCGAGCCGGTCCGCGTGCATGCCGCCCTGGACCGCATCGACGCGGCGTGGGGGAGGGTTTATGACGAGGTCAGCGCCACCATCGCTCAAACGCAGCACGGCACCACCGCGTGGATGGGCCTGTGGTGTCCGGAGCGATGGTATCCGCTCCAGTGCGATTTTGCGGCCATGATTGCCCCCGACATGTTCCGCGAATTCGTCGTACCGTCGATTGAACGCCAGTGCCGCGCCTTGGACCATGCCATTTACCATTGGGATGGCCCCGGCCAGATTCCGCATTTGGATGCGTTGCTGGAGATACCAAAACTCGACGGCATCCAGTGGGTTCCCGGCGACGGCCATCCGCCCTGCGACGCACCGGAATGGTTCCCGCTCTACGAGAGGATTTTGAATGCCGACAAGTTGCTGGTCCTGCAGGTAATTGGCGACCCGCGTAACGTTCCGGCGATGATCCGCGCCCTGCCGAACACGGGCAGGCTTTTGTTGAGCCTCTGGCTGCCCGCCGAAGCGGAAGCACGCCAGTTTCTTCAGTCCGTCCGCCCGCGCGAGGGCTTTCCCTGAGACCCTTCTTCCTGACGCAGGAATCGCGCCTCGGCCCAATCCGCGTGGTCGGCGGCTATGCCGTCGCCTGCGTCTTCGACAAGGAGCGTGAGCGTGTCTACGCCCGCCACGGGTATGTGGATATCCGTGGGGGCGGTCGCGTTGGACATGACGGGGCTTCGGTAGCATTCGTGGCCGTCGGCCTGGACCACAAACACGACGGAACCCCCTGGAACTTCCTGGTCCTTTCCGATCGTAGCCGCGAAGAATACGCAACCTTCGGGAACGCTGAATACGATGCGCGAAGGCGCGTGCGTGCCGAGCCCCCGCAGGAAGGACCTGCCGCCCAAGCGCATGGTCTGCTCCATCACGCTCGCGTTCCGGCGGACTTCGCCCCAACCCGCGGCCGCCTCCGACCAGTCGAGCGCGTCGGCGTATACGCCGTCAATCCGCTCAATGGGCCGGGGCACGACACGTGCGGCCACATCGTCAACTGCGAGCGGCGTCAGCGGCACCAGCGTGCGTGACCAGCTTGCACAGTCGGGCTGATAGGTGGGGAATGCCGGGCCCTCGGTGGGGGCAAGGGAGGTGCCCGCCCGGGTATAACCACGGACATAGAGTCCGAACGAGGCGGGGGTACTCGGCGCAAGCATTTCCATGGAGATCTCGCTTGCACCTGCATGCAACGGCGCGAGGAACCATGTCCAATACTCTTCAGGCGGCGCCCCGGAGGCGGCAAACGCGCCCACCGATGAAACCATGGACGGTGTTACTCGCGCGCCGTCGACGGTCAGTCTGCAAAGACTACTGGCCAATTCCGCGGTACCCTCGGCGAGTACGCACAACTCAGCGTCTGTCGCATCATCAATCCTGACGTTGCCGCTCGCGGCGAAGCGCACGAGTTCCTCGGATTCGCCCACGGGCGTGGTCCACGACGGCCCGAATGCAGGGACATCGCTGCTGAAACGCACACGCTCGATGGTTGGGCCAGCGGCGGGACGCCAATCCACACGCGGCTGAGGACGCGCAAGGGAACCGGTTGTCTCGTCACTACTGGGCAAAACCTCCGCAAACACCGTCTCATAGGGCCCCAACCCGACGGTGAGGGGCATCTCCTTCGATTGCCGTGCAAGGAGTTCCCGGCGTGGGTAGAGCATTCGTAGTTCGCAGGCCGATTCCTCACATTCAGGCGGTTCCAGGGTCAAAGTCGTCTCCTCGATCCACGGGTTTCGCAGGCAATAGAGAGACCGTCGTGCCCCCAGAAAGGCATAGCCATAGGCCTCCCGTTTCGCCGGGTCCCCGCCTATCGGAAGCGGCTCCTGCAGGACTTCGCGATTATGGCGGGCCCATGCAATCAGGTCCGAAAAGAATCCCCATTCTTTCGTGTCCATGAATTGCGGGTTGATATAGCAGGAAACAAACCAGCGCCCGCGCCCGATGGACATAACGGCATGGTTCTGAAACGCGCCGGGGCACTGCACGATAATGTCGAAGCACTGCAGGGCGGAACTGGGCATGAGAAAGGCATCACGCCCTTCAAGATTCTTGATGTCGCGAGCCGTGGTCATGGACTCAATCCATTCCGGGCAGGGGCAGCGGCCCGGCGGGCTGTCGTCGCCGAAGGGTCCGATAATGAAGGGCGTGTGCATGAGCCACCACGGACTCGGCTGGTATCCGAAACAGGTGGGTTCGAGGGCAATGCCGGGGTCTCGCGCGCGCAAGGCGTCAAAAACCTGGATCAACCCTTCCGCAAGCGCGAAACGTGAGGCCTCTCCAGCAGGATGACCATGTGTTGACGCATCGCATTCCGGGACAAAGCCGTCGAACTTGACGTGCGCGAGCCCGGCTTCGGCCTGGTAGCGCAGCAAGGCGTCGCGGAACGCCTGCTGGTACTTCCCGCCGATGCCTGTGCAGGCGCTATAGCCCAGCGTGCGGTGCGGCATTACCTCATATCCGGCCGATTCCAGCCAGTGATTGTCGAGCGCGAAGGGATAAAGGCTGCTGGGCGAAATCCAGAGGCCGGGCCTCGCGTGGACCGCGGCCAAGGCCTCGCGGATCCGGTCAAAGCGCCGCGGAAAATGCTTGGCACTGATTTCCCAGGCGGAATGGGGATTGGACCAGCCCGCATCGAGCGCATACGAATCGAAAAAGAAACCCGTCGTATCGAAGAGGCCCTGCTTGAGCGCGGCGATATTCGACAATACGAACGATTCGGAGGACGGCACCGGCGCCGTCCACCAGTCGTTGTAGTGCACATGCAAATCGCGCGGCTTCACGCGCACGGTGTCGAGATAGCGCAGGAACGCGCGGCGCATGCCTTCTTCCGGGCCGGCGCGCAGGTCCTCTTGCGACGCGACCCCGACAATCACGTTCGCCAAGCCGGTAGACTCTGTCGTAACCTCCAAATCCGCGACCTGCGCAAGGTCCAGCGTATCGCCTTCGACCCGACAAGAGGCTACGGGATGTTCGATACCGGTGAAAAGAACCTGGCCAAAGACCGGACTGGACACATTTTGCGGCCCCATTAGCCTGAAGTCCTCATTCTCGACACGAATCTTGAGCAGTCTCAGCCGGTCAAGAATCAGGGGCCGTTCCAGGGCGCGGATTGCAGTCTCGATCCGCAAAGTGCGACCGTCTTCGCAGAACGAGTAGAAGCGATTGACCGCAAGCGACAGGGCTGGCATGACTCCAGTAAGGACGATGCGGTCGCTGTGCGTTGCGATCTCCGGGAATTGGCCATCCTCCGTGCCTTCCGGGGAACTTCCGCGGACCTTAAAGGCGCAACCCGGACCGGAAATCGTCCAGGCCTGTCCCGATGCCGTATCCTCCAATGCAGTCCACATCCAGCCCCGCGGCGTCTCCGAGAAGACCGCCCGGACGCCTCCGGGTCCAACCAGCGCGACCGGTTCAGGGGCCGTGATTGCGCAGACAGGCAGAGAACATAGCAGACAGAGTGCGGCGGACATGGCGGTGCCCCTCCATGGTTCGCCTCACGGTGCCAGAGGGAATAGCCGCACTTCAAGACTGTCCCCGCCAGGCCAGCGCGACACCGCACACAGCGCCGCGGAAAATGAGGGAAAAGTCAAAGATGTTCGGGCGAATCGGCATGCCGGCCGTCAGCGGCTGCTGACCGCAAACAGACCCGCAATGGCTGCGTCGCCGCTTGCCGCCGCAATTCCGGCGGGCGTAACGCCATTGGCATCCTTCATGTCGGGCATGGCGCCGTGGCGCAGGAGCAACTCGGCCATGGCGCGATGCCCGGCGCGGACGGCTTTGTGGAGGGGCGTTGCCCCGGCGCGGTCCTGCGTGTTGGTATGAGCACCGCTCTCGAGCATGACCATGGCAAGCGCTGTGTCGTCCTTTACGGCGGCCCAATGGAGGACCGTCGAGCCAAGCATCGTCGCCGCGTTGGGATTGGCGCCCTGTTCGAGAAGCAGCCGGAGGAGTGCTGATTGCCCCGCAATGGCGGCGCGGTGCAGCGCGGTAAGGCCGAGGGGCGTTCTTAGTTCGATATCCGCGCCCGCAAGCAGAAGCATCTTGACCGATCCGGCCTGACCGGCATACGCGGCTTTGTGAAGCGGCGATTGGCCGAAATAATTGCGGCAATTGAGGTCCGCGTGATATTGGATTAGCACCTCGATAATGGACCCAAAGCCTTTCTCGGCGGCGCGATGCAGCGGCGTTTCGCCGTATCGATTGCGGGCGTTGGCATCGGCGCCGTGGCGCAGCAGCACGCGCGCCGCGCGCCGCTGTTCAAACTCGGCGGCCTTGTGCAACGGCGTCGAACCTTCCGCGTTTCGCTGGTTCGGGTTTGCACCGTGTTCGAGCAAGAGCGTGACGGTCTCCGCGTCCCCGAAGTCGACAGCCAGATACAGCGGTGAGTTGCCGGACAGGTCCGTCTGATGCAGGTCGGCGCCATGGCGCAGCAGCGTGCGCACCACGTCGGCATGGCCGGCGTAGGCCGCGACATGAAGCGCGGTCTGTGCGCCAGCGTCAACGGCGCTGAGCTTCGCGCCCGCTTCGAGCAGCAAGCCAACCGCCTCGTCGCTGCCCGCGTAAGCTGCCTGGTGCAGCGGCGTGGCATTGAACGTGTTCCGGACATTGGGATTCGCTCCCGCATCGAGGAGCAACCGCACTACCGTCGCTTCCTTGAGACCCGCCGCGAGATGCAGCGGCGTCTGGCCGGACGTGTCCCGGGCCTCCCTATCGGCATCGCGCTGGAGCAGTTGTTCCGCGATTTCGGCGTTGCCGAGGAATGCCGCGAGGTGCAGCGGGGTCTTGCCGTCTTTCGCTTGGACGTTGACCTCCGCGCCCAGTCCCAGCAGGACGGGCACGAGTTGCACGTGACCGCCGACAATCGCCTCGAAGAGAGGCGTATGGCCGTTGGCGTCCGCCGTGTTTACCCCGGCGTGATGCAAACACAGGAGGGCGACCACCTCGGGGCGCCCGCTGAACGCCGCTTTGTGCAGCGGGGTCTGTTGATACTCATCCCGTGCCTGGACATCCGCCCCGCGTTCGAGTAACACGCGCACGACATCGGGTTGACCGCTATAGGCCGCTTTGTGGAGCGGTGTTTCGCCGTATGCGTCGCGGCATTCAATATCGGCCCCGTCGCGCAGGATGGTCTCCACCTGGAGAACATTCCCGCAGCACGCGGCGTTGTGCAGAGGGCTGCCAGAAGACGCGGCCGGGGGAGCGTCCTGAGCGGCGGCAAGGCCGGATATCAGCCCAAACACCATGGCCGCCACCCGGGCAGAAGCGCTTTTGACCTGACTAAGAACGCCCACGATACTGCGACCTCCCGCGCTGCCGGTAAGTGTACCTGAAAGCTCACTGACATGGAAATGGTATGGGCGGGAGCGGGGGAAGGTTATGGAACGATCTTGCCCGCGCGCAATTGCAGGGTGCGGTTCGCGTACGGGGCGGCATCTGTCCCGTGCGTGACAACGATCACGGTTCCACCCGTGCTTTTGTGAAAGGCAGCCAAATGGCCAAACACGGCCGCCGCGTTTTCCGGGTCGAGGTTGCCGGTGGGCTCGTCGGCAAGCACGAGGGACGGGCGGTTGACAAGAGCGCGGGCTATGGCGGCGCGCTGTTTCTCGCCCGCGCTCAGTTCGCCGGAACGATGGTACGCCCGTTGTGCAAGACCGAACTGGTCGAGCAACACGCGCGCCTCTTCGCGCGCTGCCCGCCCCGCACCGGGCAAGACCACGTTTTCGAGTACGCTCAGGTAGGGAATCAGATGAAACATCTGGAACACGAAACCGATGCGCGCCGCGCGAAACCGGTTGCGCTGCCGGTGCGGCATCGCATAGAGGTCGGCGTCCTCAAAGAGCACGCATCCTTCGCTGGGACGCAGCATGCCGCCGAGCAACAGGAGCAGCGTGCTCTTGCCACAGCCGCTGGGGCCGCGCACGACCACGAATTCGCCGCGCGACACCTCCAGGGACGCGTGGTCCAAAGCGTTCACCGGGCCGCGTGACGTGCGATAAGTCTTCGTGACATTCTCCACGCATATCATGTTCATACATCCCGTAGAATCCGCGCCGGATCCTGCATTACAGCCATTGCAGCCGGCGCGAGCGTGCATGCCGCGGCAAAGACGGGCGCCGCCGCGACAACGTTGAGGAGCAGCCCGTACATGGGCTCGATGGCGTCCGCCGTGACCTGGAACATGCCGGGGCCGATGCGCAGGGACAGCAGCGTGCCCCCCGCAAAACCCAGGATGGCCCCGAGCACCCCGAGCACGATTGCCCTGCCCAGGAACAGTGCGGCAATGCGCCCGGAATTGTAGCCCACTGCCCGAAGCACCCCGATTTCGGCGCGCCGTTCCCGCACGTTCAAGAGCGCAAGCACCGCGACCCACAGGCCGCACCCTGCAACCGCGAAATTGAGGGTGAAAGCAAGGTGCGATTGCGTCACGAAACGCTGCCGCTGACGCGCTTGGGCGATGTCGCGCATCTTGATAACCTTCGCCTCAGGCATGATATCTTCAAGCTGTTTCCGCAGCGCGTCGAGGGTGTCGATATTCGGGTTCAGGCACAGGCACTCCAACGCCTGAATCTCGTTGATGCGGCCCTGCTTGCCCAGGATGCGCTGCACGTCCGCCAGATTCCCGTACAACGTTACGTCTTCTTCCGTCCCCGATTCGAGCAGGCAGCGGTCCACGGCGAAGGGCTGTCCGCCGACCTCGACGGTTCCACCCTCGCGCAAGCCCAGCCGGCGCGCGACATGATACCCGGCGACCACATGCCCCGCCGGCACGTCGTAGGCCTGCGACATGGGCCGCTCCTTGGCGCCTGCCGGGTGCACTTCGGTCGTCACGCCGGTCAGCAGCACGTCCGTGTCTCCGACGCGGATGCGCTGCTTCAATGTCGCGCGCAAGTGGCGATACGAGATGCCCTGTTTACCCGCGAAACGCTGCACGTATTCGCTGGGAATCGTCTCGACCGCGTAACCGCGCTCGTAGAAAGCGGTTTCGTCCGTGTCGCGCGGGATAATCCGCAGGTTGTAGCCGAGGTCGCGCATGAGGATGACCGTCTCGCGTTCCGCCGCCGCGCCAGTCATCGCAAATCCGACATAGAGCGCGACCGCCGCCGCAACGGCCAGGATCGCCAGCAGTGCGTTCCATTTTCGATGCCACATTTCCCTCAGTATCAGGAGAAAGACATTCATGGCGCGTTCCATCTTGACCGGACCACCAGGCCGAGCACAATGAGCAGATTCACAAGCACTACCGTGCCCGCGACCCATACAAAGAAGGGAAGTCCCTGGCCGGGCTGCGGTCGCGTGACGGTTTCTGTCTGCCCCTCCAGGTACTGCCCCGTCTCCTGAACGGGCAGGGCGGGGGGGAGGGTCGGGTCTTCTTCTGCGTGCTCCAGCGCGGTCGTGGACTCAGCCGCAGCCGCTGGCAGTTCTGTGCCATCCGGCTCTTCCGTGGCGGCGGTGGAAAACTCGCGATACCCAAAGAACGGGTCATCAAAGCGCAGTCCCGTTCCCTCCGCTGGCCCTTGGGCCAGAATCTGGTTGATTTCCATCCGGACGAGCGGACTGTCCGGGTCAAACCCCAGATGACGCGCGAGGCGTTCCCGCACGGGTCTGTCCCATCGCAAAGGTGTCATGGTCCCCTGCATCCACGTGCGGTCCAATCCGCATTCGCAAGACGCGCCAATGAACCCCATGATCCGCGTCAATTCCCCCGTGATAATGCGGTCGCCAAGCAGCGTCGGGCCCAGGCGTCTGCCGCGCCCAAACAGGACCGCAACGCCCGGTTCCGTCTGTGACCCCGGTTCCAGCCCCAGGCTCCATAGAAGCCAGTCCTCTTGCGGTTGCGCGTCTCGTGCGAGTTCCGCAAGCACGGGCGGCACGTCCGTGGGCTTTTCCACGCCGCGCATGTTTCGGGTCATGGCGTCGACGGAAGCAGCGGCCGCGGCGCGGGCCTTCGCGTTCGCCTCCTCGTCTGCTCCTTCCAGAAACAGCACCACGCAGTATGCCTCGACAATTGTCTCGAGGACTTGCCGCCGCACGGGAGAATCCACGAGCGCCTCGATAGCGCTTTCTATGTCGCCGTCCGGCCCCGCAAGCGGCACTTCGCGCGCCCGTTCGTCCGGCGAGAGCAGCACTGCACTGGGCAGCGGTGCGTCTGACACCCCTTCGCGAAATGCCAAGGCCGGGTGCTCCTTGACGGTTGCCACGTCCACGAATTCCGTTTCAATGCACGACTCGCGCAACCGGAGCCCGGTAGCGTGCCGCAGCGCATTCATCGTGTCGTCGGAAACGGTGTCATCATGGTAGATGTAGAGGTGATAAGTGCCCCGGTCCAGGTCCACAAACCCCACTTCGCGGACGGAATAACGGCACGCCGCGGCATCCCGCGATACCGCGGTAATGAGTATTGCGGCAGTCAGGAAGAGAGCGGCCTGAGCCCGAAGCGGCACGGCCCGCTTGACCTCGGCGCC